>JAEZXF010000327.1 GCA_023419995.1 Pseudomonadota bacterium
TACACCGTCTTCCCGATCAATCCCGGCCATGCCGGCAAGGAGATTCTCGGCCGCATGACCCATGCGCGGCTCGCCGACGTGCCGGAGCCGATCGACATGGTCGACATCTTCCGGGCATCGGCCGCGGTGCCGCCGATCGTCGACGAGGTGCTGGCGCTCGATCCGCTGCCGAAGGTCGTCTGGATGCAGCTGACCGTGCGCCATGACGAGGCGGCGGCCAGGGCCGAGGCCGCCGGCATCCGGGTTGTGATGAACCGTTGCCCGAAGATCGAATATGCGCGCCTGGCCGGCGAGATCGGCTGGAACGGCGTCAACAGCCGGGTCATCTCGGCGCGAAAGCCGGTGATGCGGGCCGGCTACCAGAGTTTCGGTATCAGGCGGCGATAGGGAGGATCCGCCGGCGGGGCCGGCGGGCCGCATCGCCGCCGCTGTTGGAGGAGCAGACCCATGTCCCAGCGCACACCCGGCTTCAGCACGCTCGCCGTCCATGCCGGCGCCCAGCCGGACCCCGCGACCGGCGCCCGCGCCACGCCCATCTACCAGACCACGGCCTATGTCTTCGACGACGCCGACCACGCCGCCTCGCTGTTCGGCCTGAAGGCGTTCGGCAACATCTACACCCGCATCATGAACCCGACGCAGGCGGTGCTGGAGGAGCGCATGGCCGCGCTCGAGGGCGGCACCGCGGCGGTGGCGGCCGCGTCCGGCCATGCCGCGCAGCTACTCGTCTTCCACACGCTGATGCAGCCGGGCGACAACTTCGTCGCCGCGAGGAAGCTCTACGGCGGCTCGATCAACCAGTTCGGTCATGCCTTCAGGAACTTCGGCTGGGAGGTGCGCTGGGCCGACCCGCAGGACGTCGCGAGCTTCGAGGCGGCGATCGACGGCCGCACGCGCGCCGTGTTCGTGGAAAGCCTCGCCAATCCCGGCGGCACCTTCGTCGACATCGAGGCGATCGCCGAGATCGCCCATCGCCATGGCCTGCCGTTGATCGTCGACAACACCATGGCCAGCCCTTACCTGATGCGCCCGATCGAGCACGGCGCCGACATCGTCGTCCACTCGCTGACCAAGTTCGTCGCCGGTCACGGCAACTCGATGGGCGGCGCGATCGTCGACGGCGGCACCTTCGACTGGTCGAAGTCTGGCAACTATCCCATGCTGTCGGCGCCGCGGCCTGAATATGCCGGCATGGTGCTGCACGAGACCTTCGGCAACTTCGCCTTCGCCATCGCCTGCCGGGTGCTGGGCCTGCGCGACTTCGGCCCGTCGATCTCGCCCTTCAACGCCTTCCTCATCTCCACCGGGCTGGAGACGCTGCCGCTCCGGATGCAGCGCCACTGCGACAACGCGCAGAAGGTGGCCGAATGGCTGCGGAACCATCCCAAGGTCGCGTGGGTTTCCTATCCGGGCCTTGCCGACGACCCGAACCACGCGCTCCAGCAGAAATATTCGCCCAAGGGCGCGGGCGCTGTGTTCACCTTCGGCCTGAAAGGCGGCTTCGATGCCGGCGTCAGGGTGGTGGAAGGCGTCGAGATGTTCTCGCACGTCGCCAATATCGGCGATACCAAGTCGCTCATCATCCACCCGGCCTCGACCACGCATCGCCAGCTTTCGGACGAGCAGAAGGCGGCGGCCGGCGCGGGCCCCGACGTGGTCCGCCTCTCGATCGGCATCGAGGACGTGGAGGACATCGTCGCCGATCTGGAGCAGGCGCTGGCCAAGGCGTGACGGCATGACGGCATCGGCGGGACGAGACCGAGGTGACAGACGATGTATGTGACGCGCTTTCTCCATCTTTCCGTTTCCGGCATCGAGCCGGAGGAGGGCGCGCCCGCGCCCGAGCGCCTGGTGTCCGGCGCGCCGCGCTTCCTGACGTGGAACGCCGAGGAGGCCGAGGGCGGTCTCTACGCCGGCATCTGGGAGGCGACGCCCGGCAAGTGGCGGGTGGAGTACGACGAATGGGAGTTCTGCCACATCCTGTCCGGCATCTCGATCCTGACCGAGGAGGGCGGCGAGGCCCATACGCTCAAGACGGGCGACAGCTTCGTCATCAGGCCGGGCTTCAAGGGGACCTGGGAAGTCGTTGAAACGACTCGCAAGCAGTACGTCGTCCGCACCTGAAGCGATCCGTTAACCCTGCCTGCTTGACGGCGTGGTGCGGCGGCCTGGTCTCTTGCGCGTCGCCCGCTCCGACGTATGGTTGCCTTGCCGGGCGCGTCACGCCCGGCCGGCGAGGACCATGGAGCGGGGCGCATGGCAACCATCGTGATCGGAGCGGGAATCGCCGGTCTTGCGACCGCATGGGCGCTGACGCGGCGCGGGGAGGCCGTCACGCTGCTGGAGCAGGGGGGCATCCCCAACCCGCTCTCGGCCTCCGGCGATCACCACCGCATCATCCGTCGTGCCTACGGGCCGGACAGCGGCTACGGCGCGCTGATCACCGAGGCCTACCGCGCGTGGGGCGAGATGTGGGCCGACCTCGGCCAGAGCCACTACGACGCGCGCGGGTTCCTCTGCATCTCGCGCGAGCCGGGCGACGAGGCCGAGCGCTATCTCGAGGGCATGCGGAAGGGCGGCTGGCCGGTCGAGCTCTTCCGCGCCGACGAGGCGGCGGCCCGCTGGCCGTTCCTCGACGCGGAAAGCATGCGCTATGCCTTCTTCTCCCCCGAGGGCGGCGCGCTGCACTGCCGGCGCATCGCCTCCGGGCTCGCCGAGTGGCTGCGCGCCAACGGCGCCGACCTGCGCGAGCGCACCCGCGTCGAGAGCGTGGAGCGGGCGTCGGGCGAGGTGGTCCTTGCCGGCGGCGAGCGGCTTTCCGCCGACACGGTCGTCGTGGCCGCCGGCGCGTGGGTGAAGAAGCTGGTGCCCGACCTTGCCGCCGACCTCGTCACGCGCCGCACCGCCGTGGTCTATCTCGATCCGCCGGCCGACCTCCGCGAGGCGTGGGACGGCGCGCCGGTGATCCTCGACGTCGGCGGCGCGACGGACGGCTACATCGTTCCGCGCTCGGGCGAGGGCGGGCTGAAGTTCGGGGCGGGCCGGCACCGCCGCCCGACCGACGACGCCGACGCCGACCGGCTGCCCTATCCCGGCGAGGGCGAGGACATCCGCGACCTGTTCTCGCCGCCGATCGCCCGGACGCAGGACTATGCCGTGCGCGAGGTCGTCACCTGCGCCTACACCTTCACCCCGGACGAGCGGTTCTTCGCCGCCGCGGACGGCCGCTGCCTCGTCATGTCGGCCTGTTCCGGCCACGGCTACAAGTTCGGCGCGGCCGTCGGGCTGCGCGTCGCCGACGCCGTCGAGACGGGCGACATTGCCGGCCTGCGGCGGTGGCTGCGGGCCGAGACGGCCTGACCGAGGGGAAGCTCCCCGCGTTTACCCTGCCGGGCGGCCGGGCTTGCGCAAGGCAAAGCCGGCATCCTATCTAACGCAGGATCGAAACCTGCGATTCCTCGGCGCCCCGCCGCGCCGACACCCATCCGAAAGGGCCTGCGATGAAAGACCCCATCGAAACCTACATGAACCTCGTGCCGATGGTCGTCGAGCAGACCAATCGCGGCGAGCGCGCCTACGACATCTTCTCGCGGCTCCTCAAGGAGCGCATCATCTTCATCACCGGGCCGATCGAGGACGGCATGGCCTCGCTGGTCTGCGCCCAGCTCCTCTTCCTCGAGGCGGAGAACCCGAAGAAGGAGATCAACCTCTACATCAACTCGCCCGGCGGCGTGGTGACCTCGGGCCTGGCGATCTACGACACGATGCAGTTCATCAAGCCGCCCGTGTCGACGCTGTGCACCGGCCAGGCCGCGTCGATGGGCTCGCTGCTGCTGTGCGCCGGCGCCAAGGACATGCGCTACGCCACGCCCCATGCCTCGATCATGGTGCACCAGCCCTCGGGCGGCTATCAGGGCCAGGCCACCGACATCATGATCCACGCCCAGTGGACCGAGGCGCTGAAGCGCCGGCTGAACGAGATCTACGTCAAGCACACCGGGCAGGACTACGAGAGCGTGCACAACGCCCTGGAGCGCGACCGCTTCATGACCACCGACCAGGCGCTCGAGTTCGGCCTGATCGACAAGGTCATTTCCAGCCGCGAAGCGGTCGAAGGGCCGGCCTCGTCCTGAGCGGGAAGGCGGAGACTGACGAAGTTTTGAAGCCGACTGCGCCATTTCGGCCACAGTTTGCTGTTCCCTCCGCTGGAGCGAGGGCCTACGTTAAGCCTCTGTTGAGTTTCGACGGCTTAGCGTGGGATGGGGATTCGCAGTGCCGTCGTGCCGCTTCCGACATGTCTCGGGTACGGAGCGGTTTCAGGAAACCGTTGGCATTGGCAGGGGCGCGTTCCCGCCATAGATTCATGCCTGCAGGGCGCGTATCGCGCGCCGCTGCGGACTGGGCCGGAAGGGTTGGAAAAGCATGAGCAAGATCAGCAACAATGGCGGTGATTCCAAGAACACGCTGTATTGCTCGTTCTGCGGAAAGAGCCAGCACGAGGTGCGCAAGCTGATCGCCGGCCCCACGGTGTTCATCTGCGACGAGTGCGTCGAGCTCTGCATGGACATCATCCGCGAGGAGAACAAGACCTCGATGGTGAAGTCGCGCGAGGGTGTGCCCACCCCGCAGGAGATCATCACCGTCCTCGACGACTACGTCATCGGCCAGCCCTACGCCAAGCGGGTGCTGTCGGTCGCGGTGCACAACCACTACAAGCGGCTCGCCCACGCCGGCAAGAACAACGACGTCGAGCTGGCGAAGTCGAACATCCTGCTCATCGGCCCGACGGGCTGCGGCAAGACGCTGCTCGCCCAGACGCTGGCGCGCATCATCGACGTGCCCTTCACCATGGCCGACGCCACGACGCTCACCGAGGCCGGCTATGTCGGCGAGGACGTCGAGAACATCATCCTGAAGCTGCTCCAGGCCGCCGACTACAATGTCGAGCGCGCCCAGCGCGGCATCGTCTACATCGACGAGATCGACAAGATCTCCCGCAAGTCGGACAACCCGTCGATCACGCGCGACGTGTCGGGCGAGGGCGTCCAGCAGGCGCTGCTCAAGATCATGGAAGGCACCGTCGCCTCCGTGCCGCCGCAGGGCGGCCGCAAGCACCCGCAGCAGGAGTTCCTGCAGGTCGACACCGCCAACATCCTGTTCATCTGCGGCGGCGCCTTCGCCGGGCTGGACAAGATCATCTCGGATCGCGGCCGCAAGACCTCGATCGGCTTCGGCGCCACCGTTGCCTCGCCGGAGGACCGCCGCACGGGCGAGCTGTTCCGCCAGGTCGAGCCTGAGGACCTGTTGAAGTTCGGCCTCATCCCCGAGTTCGTTGGCCGCCTGCCGGTCCTGGCGACCCTCGAGGACCTCGACGAGCCGGCGCTGATCCAGATCCTGACCCAGCCGAAGAATGCGCTGGTCAAGCAGTACCAGCGGCTGTTCGAGATGGAGAACGTGGAACTGACCTTCCACGAGAGCGCGCTGTCGGCGATCGCGCGCAGGGCGATCGAGCGCAAGACCGGCGCGCGCGGCCTGCGGTCGATCATGGAGGCGATCCTGCTCGACACGATGTTCGAGCTGCCGGCGCTGGAAGGCGTGCGCGAGGTGGTGATCTCCGACGAGGTCGTCACCGGCAACGCCCGCCCGCTCTACATCTATGCCGAGAAGGAAAAGGGCAACGTCGCGACCGCGTGAGCCCCGTGCTTTCCCCGCGCGCGGCATCCGCCCGCCCGCGGCATGTGCATTCGCAACGGAGCGGCCGTGGCCGCTCCGTTTCGCTTTTGGCGACAGGGCGTCACGCAGCCTGAACGCGGCCGCTCTTGATCTTTGTGCGACGCAACGCCAACTAAGCATCGACACGAGCCTCGCGCGTTCCGTGCTGCAAGCCCCGGGCAAGCTCCCCGAGAGCATCCTCCGAGATAGGCGGAAGGCGTTGCGCTCGCTAGTATCCAGAATCGTGGTCGGCCATGTGCGGCCACGATATGAAAGGTTGGACAATGACCACATCCCCCACGTCATCTGGCCCCACGTCTTCTGGCCCCACGTCTTCTGGCCCCACGGCTTCTGGCCCCATGTCCTCCGGCTCCGGCGTTTTCGCGGTCCTCCCGC
>JAEZXF010000365.1 GCA_023419995.1 Pseudomonadota bacterium
GGGGGGGGGGCGGGGGGCCCGCGGCCGTGTCCTACTGCCCGCCGCCGAGCGAATGCACGTAGATGGCGAGCTCCTTGACCGTGGTCTCGCCGAGGCGCGGCTGCCACGCCGGCATGACGCCGTGACGCGGCGTGCGGATCTGCGTCACGATCTCGTCGAGGTCGGATCCGTAGAGCCAGATCGCGTCGGTCAGGTCGGGCGCGCCGAGCGAGGGCTCGCCCTTGGCCGTCTCGCCGTGGCAGGAGGCGCAGTTGTCGGCGTAGATGTCCGCGCCCGGCCCGGCGACGTCGCCGCCCTCGGAGAGCGACTTCACGTAGCTCGCCACCGTGGCGACCTGCTCGCGGTCGAGGATGTCGGCGAAGGCCGTCATCTCGGAGTAGCGCGTCTCGTCGTTGCCGGCGAAGCGCACGCCGTGGGCGATGGTGTAGAGGATGTCCTCCGCCGTGCCGCCCCACAGCCACTCGTCGTCGTTGAGGTTCGGGTAGCCGGCCGACCCGGCCGCGCCCGCGCCGTGGCACTGGCCGCAGTTGACGCGGAAGGCCGCCGCGCCCGCCGAGGTGGCGAACTGGCGCAGCGTGTCGTCGGCCATGATCTCGTCGATCGGCAGCTCGGCGACGCGGGCCGCGTACTCGGCCCTGGAGGTCTCGGCCGCACCGAGCTCGGCGCGCAGATCACCGCGGCTCGACCACCCGAGCATGCCGGAAGTGGCCGAGGACACCAGCGGCCATGCCGGATAGGCGATCGTGTAGGCGAGCGCCCACACGATGGTGGCGTAGAAGGTCCACAGCCACCAGCGCGGCATCGGGTTGTCCAGCTCGCGGATGCCATCCCACTCGTGGCCGGTGGTGACGACGCCCGTGACTTCGTCGATGTGTTTGTCGCTCATCTCAGTCTTCCTTGAGGGGAATGCGGGCGGCCTCTTCGGCCTGTTTGCGGCTGCCGGGCCGGAAGGTGAACACCACCACGCCGACGAAGAAGATCGTCATGGCGAGCAGCGCCCAGGAATCGGCGAACTGTCGCAATGCGGTATAGGTTTCCATCGTCCCCTCCTCAGCGGTAGCCGGCGGCTTCGTCGTAGGTCGAGAAGTCGACCAGCGTACCGAGCATCTGGAGATAGGCGACCAGCGCGTCCATCTCGGTCAGCCGCGACGGGTCGCCGTCGAAGTCGCCGAGCTTGACCTTCGGGTAGCGCGCCTCGACGCCCGACGTGTCGGCGTCGGGATCGGCCTGCGCCGCCAGGTCGGCTTGGGCGTTCTCGATCATCTCCGCGGTGTAGGGCACGCCGACGCGCGCATTGGCCACGAGATGGGTCGAGAAGTCCCTCACGGCGAGCGGCTTGTCCTTGAGGAAGGCGTAGGTCGGCATCACCGATTCCGGCACCACCGAGCGCGGGTCGATCAGGTGCTGGACGTGCCACTCGTTCGAGTAGCGGTCGCCGACGCGGGCGAGGTCCGGCCCCGTGCGCTTCGACCCCCACTGGAACGGATGGTCGTACATCGATTCCGCGGCCAGGCTGTAGTGGCCGTAGCGCTCCACCTCGTCGCGGAACGGCCGGATCATCTGCGAGTGGCAGGTGTAGCAGCCCTCGCGGATGTAGATGTTGCGCCCGGCGAGCTCCAGCGGCGAGTAGGGCCGCATCCCCTCGACCTTCTCGATCGTGTTCTCGAGATAGAACAGGGGCACGATCTCGACGATGCCGCCGATGGTGACGACGAAGAGGGAGCCGGCCAGGAGCAGCGTGGCGTTGCGCTCGAGGACCTTGTGTTTGTCAATGAGTGCCATCTTCGGCTCCTATTCGGCGGGCTGGAGGGCGGGCTTCGCGGCGGCGCCGCCGATCGGCTCTTCCTCGCGCTCGTAGCCGAGGATGGTCATGGTCAGGTTGTAGGCCATGACCAGCGCACCGGCGAGGAACAGGGCGCCGCCGGCCGCGCGCGCGACGTAGTAGGGGAACATCGCCGCCACGGTCTCCGCGAAGGAGTAGACCAGGAAGCCCTGCTCGTCGTACTCGCGCCACATCAGGCCCTGCATGATGCCGGACACCCACATCACCGCCGCGTAGACGACGATGCCGAGCATCGCCAGCCAGAAGTGCCACGACACCAGGCGCAGCGAGTACAGGCGCTGCCGGCCCCACAGCCTCGGCACCATGTAGTAGAGCGCGGCGAAGGTGATCAGGCCGTTCCAGCCGAGCGCGCCGGAATGGACGTGGCCGATGGTCCAGTCGGTGTAGTGGGAGAGCGAGTTGACCGCCTTGATCGACATCATCGGGCCCTCGAAGGTGGCCATGCCGTAGAAGGCGATCGCGGCCACCATCATGCGGATGATGGGATCGGTGCGCACCTTGTCCCAGGCGCCCGACAGCGTCATCAGGCCGTTGATCATGCCGCCCCAGGAGGGCATCCACAGCATCACGGAGAACACCATGCCCAGCGTCTGCGCCCAGTCGGGCAGCGCCGTGTAGTGCAGGTGGTGCGGGCCGGCCCAGATGTAGAGGAAGATCAGCGCCCAGAAGTGGATGATCGACAGCCGGTAGGAGTAGATCGGGCGCTCGGCCTGCTTGGGAACGAAGTAGTACATCATGCCGAGGAAGCCGGCGGTGAGGAAGAAGCCGACCGCGTTGTGGCCGTACCACCACTGGGTCAGCGCGTCCTGCACGCCCGAGAAGGCCGAGTAGCTCTTGACCCCGACGATGGAGACCGGCACCGCCAGGTTGTTCACCACGTGCAGCATCGCGATGGTGACGATGAAGGCGAGGTAGAACCAGTTGGCGACGTAGATGTGCGGTTCCTTGCGCTTCAGGATCGTGCCGAGGAAGACGAGGAGATACGCGACCCAGACGACGGTCAGCCACAGGTCGACGTACCACTCCGGCTCGGCATATTCGCGGCTCTGGGTGATGCCGAGCAGATAGCCGGTCGCCGCCATGATGATGAAGAGCTGGTAGCCCCAGAACACGAACCAGGCGAGGTTGCCGCCGAAGAGCCGCGCCCGCGACGTGCGCTGCACCACGTAGAGCGAGGTGGCGATCAGCGCGTTGCCGCCGAAGGCGAAGATCACCGCCGAGGTGTGCAGCGGGCGCAACCGGCCGAAGGTGAACCACGGCTCGAGGTTGATCTGCGGGAAGGCGAGCTGCAGCGCCACGACGACGCCGATCAGGAAGCCGGCCACGCCCCAGAAGATGGTCGCGATCGCGCCGTAGCGGATCGGCCCTTCGAGATAGGCCGACGGATCCTCCGCGGCCGGTGCGAAGCTGGTGCGCCGCATCAGGATCGCGGCGAAGACCACGAGCGTGAAGAACAGCACCCACATGTGCTGCTGGAACAGGTCGTCCGCCGCGAACGCCGCGCCCATCAGCGCGACGAAGGCGAACAGCCCGATGCCGAAAATCTCAGCTGCAAATTTCATTTGTCCCGTCCCCTGATCGGCGGCGTTGCGGCGGGGGCAAGGCGGGCGCGCGCGAAAGACCGGGCCAGCTTCCCCAATGAAAGCCTTTCCTACTCCTGAAGCGGCCCTGCCTTGATCCAAGTCAAGGTCTTTCCGCCAATGCTCTGTCATTGCTGCGCCATAACAATCAATAAACATGGCGGAGGCTGAGGTGACAGCGGGCAAGGACAGCGGCGGCCTGCTTTGCGACGCGCCCGACGTCTGCCCGGTGTCGACCGCGTGCCTGCCGGGCCGCAGCGTGCCCTGCCTCGACATGGGCCGCGCCCACGACGAGAAGCTGCGCCTGTGCGACGATCTGGAGAAGATCGCCGACGGCCTGCCGCGCCATGTCGACCGGCACCTGTGCCTGACCATCGCCGAGCGCATCGTGCCGCTGCTCAAGGAAAGCCACACCTACGAGGAGGAGAACGTCTTCCCCGCCTTCGCCGCGGCGACGACGCCGCCCTCCGTCGGCATCGCCTCGATCCGCCGGCTGAAGGCCGAGCACGTCGAGGACGAATGCGCCGCGCAGGACCTGGCCGACGTGCTGTTCGTCATCGGCCACGGCTCGCCGATCGACAACCCGGAGGCGCTGGGCTTCATGCTGCGCGCCTTCTTCGAGGCGATGCGCCGCCACATCGCCTTCGAGCGCGAGCACGTCATGCCCGTGCTGGCGCGCGATATGCCGGGCTGAAACGCGGCTTCGTCCACCTTCGGACAGGCCCGGTGGACCTCTCGTCTTCCCGGTCCGGCTTTCTTCCGCCCGCGGGCGATGCGCATCAGCTTCCCGAGCGCGCCGCGAGCTTGGCCATGCTCGGCACCCTGACGTGGCGGTTGTTCTCGATGGCGATGACGCCGTCGGCGCGCAGGCGGGTGAACTGGCGGCTGACCGTCTCGATGGTCAGGCCGAGGAAATCGGCGATGTCGGCGCGCGTCAGCGGCAGCTCGAACTCGGCCGAGTGCCTGTCCTCGCCGGCCGTGGGGTCGATGTTGCGGGCGATCAGCAGCAGGAAGCTCGCCACCTTCTCGGCGGCGGTCTTGCGGCCGAGCGTCACCATCCACTCGCGCGCCTCGTCCAGCTCCTTCAGGGTCTGCTGCAGCAGCCGGTGCTCGAGGTCGGGCTGCTCCTTCATCATCCGGTCGATGGCGCCGCGCGGGAACGAGCACAGCGACACCTTGGTCGCGGCCTCGGCGTTGAGCTTGCTCTCGACCCGGAACGGGCGGCCGAGGAAATCCGAGGCGAAGCGCAGGCCGACAATCTGCTGGCGGCCGTCCGACAGGGTCTTGGTCAGCTTGACGACGCCCGACAGGACGTTGGAGTAGCTCTCGATGCTCTCCGCCTCGCCCACCAGCTCCTCGCCCTCGCCGGCGCGGTACTTGTGCGAGGACCGGGCCAGCGCGATGAGCTGCGCGGCGTCGAGCGCGGCGCAGATGCCACGATGACGCGCCTCGCAGGAGGCGCAGAGAACGGGAATGTCGTCGGTCTGGATATCGTTGCGCACGATCGCCTCGTCGGGGGGACGGCTCGCCTCTCCTAGCACCAACCGGGGCGCCGCGCCCCGCGTCAGATTGTCTGCCCCCGGACAGTACTTGACAAAAGTCAAGGACGCCACCCCCACAACGCGCGAGAAGGCTGGCATCGACGAAGGAGCCCGCCCATGCAGGCCGATACCGCCCCCCGGTACACCAGCTACCCGACCGCTCCGCATTTCCACCCCGGCATCGACGCCGCGACCGTGGAAGGGTGGATCGCGGCCATCCCGCAGGACGAGCGCCTGTCGCTCTACATCCACGTGCCGTTCTGCGACCGGCTGTGCTGGTTCTGCGCCTGCCACACCAAGCAGACGCGGCACTACAAGCCGGTGGCGACCTTCCTCGAGAGCCTGCACCGCGAGATCCGCACCGTGTCGGGGATGGTCGGCGGCCGCGCCAGGGTGGCGGCGCTGCATTTCGGCGGCGGCTCGCCGACGCTCGTCGCGCCCGACGACATGCGTGAGCTGATGGCGGCGCTGAGAAGCCGCTTCGACTTCCTGCCCGACGCCGCCGTCTCGGTCGAGATCGACCCCAACGACATGGACGAAAGCCGCCTCGACGCGCTGGCCGACATCGGCATGACGCGCGCCAGCCTCGGCATCCAGGACTTCGAGGAGAAGGTGCAGAAGGCGATCAACCGCGAGCAGAGCTTCGAGGACACCAAGGACGTGATCGACGGCCTCAGGTCCCGCGGCGTCGGCTCGGTCAATCTCGACATCCTCTACGGCCTGCCGCACCAGACCTGCGACAGCGTCGTCGCCACAGTCGAGAAGGTGCTGTCGCTGCGGCCCGAGCGCATCGCGCTGTTCGGCTACGCCCACGTGCCGTGGTTCAAGAAGCACCAGACCATGATCGACGAAGCGGCGCTGCCCGGCACCGAGGAGCGGCTGGCGCAGTCGCTCGCCGCCGCCGCCGTCATCCGCGGCGCCGGCTACGACGCCATCGGCCTCGACCATTTCGCCCTGCCGGGCGATTCGCTGGCGCAGGCCGCCGATGCCGGCGAGCTGAAACGCAACTTCCAGGGCTACACCGACGACGGCTGCGAGACGCTGATCGGCCTCGGCCCGTCCTCCGTCAGCCGCTACCGGCAGGGCTACGCCCAGAACGTCACCGCCACCGGTGAATACCAGCGGCAGGTCGACGAGGGCGGGCTGGCCATCGCGCGCGGCATCGCGCTTTCCGACGACGACCGGCTGCGCGCCTGGGTCATCGAGCGGCTGATGTGCGACTTCGCATTCTCGGCGGCGGAAGCGGCGGCGCGCTTCGGGCAGGCGGCCGCGCCCGTGCTGGCCGAGGCGGCGCTGATCGCCGGCGAAAGGCCGGACCCGGCGCTGGTGCGCGACGGCGACCGCTTCGTCGTGCCGGAGGAGAAGCGGCCGCTGGTGCGGCTGGTCGCGGCGCGCTTCGACGGTTACCTCGCCCGGGGCACCGCGCGCCACTCGGCGGCGGTGTAGAGTCGCATCGCGGACGGCGGGGCTCAGCGCTTGCGCACGAACTCCGTGCGCAGCACCAGCCCCTTGATCGCCTCGTGGCGGCAGTCGATCTCTTCCGGGTTGTCGGTCAGGCGGATCGAGCGGATCACCGTGCCCTGCTTCAGGGTCTGGCCGGCGCCCTTCACCTTGAGGTCCTTGACGAGGACGACGGAATCGCCGTCGGCGAGCAGGTTGCCGGAGGCGTCCCGGACCTCGACGCCGGCGGCGGCGCGCGCCGCGATTTCCGAGGCCGGCAGCCACTCGCCGGTGACCTCGTCATAGATGTAGTCGTCGTCCGCCATGTCGTATCCTGCTCTTCTCTGATCTCCGCATGCCGGATCGGCGCGCATGCGGGCGGGTTGCGCTGTACGGCCCGGTCCCTACAGCAGCGGGCAGCGAACCGCAAATCGCCCTTTCCCGCGCCCGGATTTGCCGCGGATTTGCCCGGATTTGCTTGACTCGGGCCTGCCCCTCCTGTATCGGCAGCGCAAATCCGGCGTGGAGTGTCTCCGCGCCGGTCGTTCGTTGCGTGGCGAAGGCCGCCGGGACGTCCACCCGAAACCGACTGACAAGAAGACGGCCCGACCGCGCGAGCGGTCACCACGAGGCCGGACCGAACAGCGAAAGGCAAGAAATGTTCGCAGTCATCAAGACCGGCGGTAAGCAGTACCGCGTCGCTGCCGACGACGTTCTGAAGATCGAGAAGGGCGCCGGCGAAGTCGGCGAGATCGTCACCCTCGGCGAGGTCCTCGCCTTCGGCGAAGGCGAGAGCGTCACCATCGGCGCGCCCTTCGTGGACGGCGCCTCGGTTGCCGTCGAGGTCGTCGAGCAGGGCAAGGCCAAGACGGTCATCGCGTTCAAGAAGCGCCGCCGCCAGAATTCGCGCCGCAAGCGCGGCCATCGCCAGCTGCTCACCACCGTCCGCATCTCCGAGATCCTGACGGGCGGCGCCAAGCCTTCGAAGAAGGCGGCGGCGAAGAAGGAAGAGGCCGCCGGCGAGACGGCGGAGAAGAAGCCCGCGAAGAAGGCCGCGCCCAAGAAGGCCGAGGCCGCCGCGGACCAGGCCGAGTAAGACAGGAACTGAAGGAGAAAACCCATGGCACACAAAAAGGCTGGCGGTTCCTCGCGTAACGGTCGCGATTCCGAATCCAAGCGCCTCGGCGTCAAGAAGTTCGGCGGCGAAGCCGTGATCCCGGGCAACATCATCATCCGTCAACGCGGCACCAAGTGGCACCCGGGCGTCAACGTCGGCATGGGCAAGGACCATACTCTCTTTGCGACCGAGGCCGGCGCCGTTTCGTTCGCGCGCAAAGCCAACGGCCGAACCTACGTATCGGTGAACCCGATCAAGGACGCAGCGGAATAAGCCGGAACCGCGACACCAAACACCGGCGCCCCATCTCGGGAACCGGTGTCCGGACAGTCCGGAAAAGGATCAGGGGAGATGGGCCGCCATCTCCCCTTTTTTTCGTTTCTGGAGGACTGACGATGGTTGCCGAATGGGAAGAAGACGAGGACGAGAGTCCGCGGATCGATTGCCCCGTGCTGGTCACGGAGCGGCTGGTGCTGCGCCCGCCGCATGACGACGACGTGCCCGAGCTCGTCGAGCTGGCCAACAACCGCCGGCTGGCGGAGATGCTCGGCCGCATGCCGCACCCCTATGGCGAGCGCGAGGCGCGCGCCTTCATCGCCGGCAGCCGCGACCATACGGCGTCGGGCTGCACCTATGCGGTGACGCTGGCCGA
This sequence comes from Pseudomonadota bacterium, assembly GCA_023419995.1. Classification (GTDB taxonomy): domain Bacteria; phylum Pseudomonadota; class Alphaproteobacteria; order Rhizobiales; family Rhizobiaceae; genus Aerobium. The sequence continues at coordinate 8,174 of JAEZXF010000365.1, forward strand.
GAACGGCGCCTTCATCGGCTGCGCCGGCCTTCACCCGCGCGCCCGCGGGCTGGAGCTGGGCTACTGGATCGGCGAGCCCTACTGGGGCCGCGGCTACGCCACCGAGGCGGCGCACGCGCTGGTCGACCTCACCTTCCGCGCCAGCGCGATCGACCGGCTGCACGTGTCGTGCCGGGTCATCAACGCGGCCTCGCGCCGGGTGATCCACAAGTGCGGCTTCCAGTATACCGGCCAGGGCATGCTCGACTCGCAGGTCGCGGGCAGCGTGCCGACGGAGCGCTACGCGCTCGACCGCCGCACCTGGGCGAGCCTCCGCAGCTGGGGGCAGATGTAGCCCGCGGCCCTCATGCCATCGGCGCGGCGACCAGCAGGATCGCCGTGCCGTGGGCGACCGCCGCGCTGGCGACGCCGTAGCGCAGGGCGACGAGGCCGCAGGCGACGCCCTCTGCCAGCGTGAAGGCGAGGACTGGCCAGCCGGCATCGGTGACGGTGACGGCGAGGAAGGAATGGCACGCCGCGAAGACGAGACCGCCGAGGAGCGCAGCCCGCAGCGGCGTCACCCGTCCGGCGAGCCACGACTGGAGATAGCCGCGGAACAGCACCTCCTCGAGCAGGTTGCCGGGAAAGGCGAGGAGGGCGAGGCCGGCGAGGAAGCCGGGGCCCGCCCCGAACTGCGCCAGGGGGAAGCCCCACAGCACCTGCAGCGGCAGCGCCAGCACCGCGCCCGTCGCCAGCCCGGCGACGATGCCGGCAGGGCGCGACGCGCGCCACCAGACGACGAGCGGCCGCAGGTCGCGCTCGACCGCGAGGAGGAAGCCGACGCCGGCGAGGGAGACGAGGCCAAGCGCCGCGAGGACGGCGGGATCGGGATGGAAGTCGAGCCTCATCCCCTCGCCGATCCGCCACAGGCCGGCAGGCGTCATCGCATCGGCACGAGGACGAGACAGGCGGCGAACAGCGCGAAGCCCGGCGCGGGCCGCGCCGCGTAGTCGAGAAGGACGGAAACCGCACCCATAGCCGCCCCACGCCCCACAGCCGCCTCAGCCGAGCTCCAGCCACACCGGCTTGTGGTCGGAGCCGCGCGCCGCCGCGTCCACCCGCACCGACTTCACCCTGGAGGCCAGAAGCGGATGCACGAAGCAGTAGTCGAGACGCTTGTGGCGCGATACGTCCTCGGGATCCTCGAGGTTGACGCAGGTCGGCGTCTCGTCGCCGTTTGCCAGCAGGCCGGCGTCGACCGCATGGCGCGCCACGCGCGGCGTGCCGAACTCGTGGTCGGGCGTGCCGGTGACGGCATGGTACTCGGGCGAGCCGGGCAGCATGTTGAAGTCGCCCATCACGACGTAGGCGTCCGGCACCGGCGGCTCGGGAAAGCCCATCTCGGAGATGCCGGTCACGGCACCGCCTTCGATCCCGTGGCCGATCACCCGCTCCATCAGGAAGGCGATCTGGGCAAGCCGCTCGTCCGGCCCGCGATGGTCGAGATGGACGGAATAGAAGCGCACCGGCCCGAACGGCGTGTCGACCATCGCCTCCAGCGCGCCGCGCTGGAGGTTGACCTTGTCGTAGCTGCGGGTGCGCGGCAGCAGCAGGTTGCGCGAGGTCAGGATCGGCGTGCGCGACAGGATCATGTTGCCGAACTGGAGCCGGACGTCGACCGCCTTCCCGTCCCTGACGTGGCTGCCGACGTCGGCCTCGAGGTTCGGCCCGTAGGCGGCGAAGTACTCGGGCAGCATGGCGCGGATGTCGGCGACGAGGTCGCGGCCCTCGTTCATCGGGCTGTTGCGCGTCACCTCCTGAAGCGCGATCACGTCGGCGCCGCGCACCGCATCGACGATGCGGTCGAGGTCGAACAGGGCGTCGTCGCCGAAGCCGAACTGGATGTTGTAGCTGACGCATTTCATGACGTTTCGCCCCGCCTCGCCGTTTTCGCGCGTGATTCCGCCCCGCGCATGCGCTAGAGCAGGCGCTTCATGACCAGATACAAAGCCGTATTGTCAATCCGATGAAGTTTCTCGATCAGGCCAAGGTCTATATCCGCTCCGGCGACGGGGGCGCGGGCGCGCTGTCGTTCCGCCGCGAGAAGTTCATCGAGTTCGGCGGGCCGGACGGCGGCGACGGCGGCCGCGGCGGCGACGTCTGGGCCGAGGTGGTCGACGGCCTGAACACGCTGATCGACTACCGCTACCAGCAGCATTTCCGCGCCAAGACCGGCATCCACGGCATGGGCC
>JAEZXF010000368.1 GCA_023419995.1 Pseudomonadota bacterium
CGCCCGAACAGGTCGTAGTGCAGGTTGACCGCGACGACGAGCCGCTGCTCGTAGGCGCGGCAGACCGAGACGGGAACCGGATTGACCAGCGCCCCGTCGACGAGGACGCGCTTCTTGCAGGTGACCGGCTCGAACACGCCGGGCAGCGCGTAGGAGGCGCGCATGGCGGTGATCAGCGAGCCGTTCGACAGCCAGATCTCGTGTCCGGTGCGGATTTCCGCCGCCACGCAGACGAAGGGCTTCTCGAGATCGGCGAAGGTGGTGCCGTTGAGGTGCTCCTGCATCTTTGCGGTCAGCTTCAGCCCGCCGAGCAGGCCGCTGCCGCCGAGGTGCAGGTCGAGCAGGCCGAAGATGCGCCGCTTGGTCAGCGAGCGGGCGAACTCCTCGAGCTCGTCCAGCTTGCCGGCGAGGTAGCAGCCGCCGACCAGTGCGCCGATCGAGGTGCCGGCGATCATGTCGATCCGGATGCCGGCCTCGTCCAGCGCGCGCAGCACGCCGATATGGGCCCAGCCGCGGGCGGCGCCGCCGCCGAGCGCCAGCGCGATGCCCGATTTCCGCACCGGCTTCGGCTCGACGATCCTCGGCTCCGTCGGCAGGTCGCCGCCGTTGCCGCCTTCCTGTCTGCTACGCAGAGACGCCCACTCGAGCATCGCAGTCACTCCCTATCCCCGCAGCGACAATACACCACCGGTCGTATCGAAAGGATGAATGTGTCCGCGATTGGATGGGTAGGGAAATTCAGCCGCCGCCGTAGACCGCGGCGGGGTCGAACCGTGCCTTGCTGCCGTCCTGAACAAGCGTCGCCTTCCCATCCTGCACGTGCACCGTCCTGTAGAAGCAGGAACGCCGTCCCGTATGACAGGTTGCATCGTGCCCGCCGACCTCGACTCGGAGCCAGACGGCGTCCTGGTCGCAATCCGTCCTCACCTCGGCCACACGCAGCATGTTGCCGGAGGTCTCGCCCTTCTTCCACAGCGTGCCCCGCGAACGCGACCAGAAATGGGCGAGGCCCGTCTCCAGCGTCAGCGCCAGCGCCTCGGCGTTCATGTGCGCGACCATGAGCAGGGTGCCGTCGCCGGCGTCGGTGACGATCGCCGTCACCAGCCCGTCGCGGTCGAAGCGCGGCGAGAACGCCTCGCCCTCCTCGAGCGCGGCCTTGTCCGAAGGGGGAGGGGGGAAGCTGTCCATGTCGCGGCCTGTCGTTCCTGTCGGGCCGCCGCGGGGTCAGCCGGCGAGGCCGTTTCTCAGCATCATCATGAAGCGGGCCTGCTCTTCCGGCTGGGCCTTGAAGGCGCCCGTGAAGGTGGTGGTCAGCGTGGTCGAGCCTTCCTTGCGGATGCCGCGCATGGCCATGCACATGTGCTCGGCCTCGATCATCACCGCCACGCCGCGCGGATTTAGCACGTCCTGGATGACGCCGGCAATCTGCGCGGTCAGAGCCTCCTGCGTCTGCAGGCGGCGGGCGAAGATGTCGACCACGCGGGCGATCTTGGAAAGGCCGACGACCTTGCCGTCCGGCAGGTAGGCGACATGCGCCCTGCCGATGATCGGCACCATGTGGTGCTCGCAGTGCGAATGGAAACGTATGTCCTTGACCAGCACCATGTCGTCATAGCCCTGCACCTCCTCGAAGGTGCGGCCGAGCTCCTCGGCCGGGCACTGGTCGTAGCCCGAGAACATCTCGCGGAAGGCGTTCGTCACCCGCTTCGGCGTGTCGAGCAGCCCCTCGCGCTCGGGATTGTCGCCGGTCCCGCGCAGCAGCGGGCGCACGGCCGCCTCGACCTCGGCGGGCGACGGCCGGTCCGTGACGGGCTTGTCCATGTAGGCCGGCTTGGCCTTGTCCTGCTCGCGCGCGGGAACGGGCGCGGAATCGGTGCGGGGAGGGAAGTTCTTGACGACGGCGTCCATGAAAGGCGTCTCCCGTAGTCCCTTTCGGCGAAGGAACGAGTTGAACGGACCACTGCCCTTCACGGGAAACCGATCCTGTGCCGGAATCCGGTAAGCGGCGTGCACTCTGTTCCGCCGGCATCACCATGCCGCATGCGGCACGGCTTGTGGCCCGCGGAACCTCCCCACTATATAGGAGCATGCGATGCGATTGGAAGACGTGGCGTGCCTTTCGCGCCGCGAGGCTGGAAATCCATGATCGACGACGTCTACAACGCGAAAATTCTTGGCTTTGCCGGCAATATCGGCCGCATCGGCCGGCTGGCCGACCCTGACGCCACAGCGACCGCCCATTCGAAGCTGTGCGGCTCGACCGTCCTCGTCGACATCCGCATGGACGGCGACACCGTCACCGACTTCGCGCATGAGGTGAGGGCCTGCGCGCTGGGCCAGGCGTCGTCCTCGGTGATGGCCCGCAACGTGATCGGGGCGACGGCGGCCGAGCTGCGCGCCGTGCGCGACACCATGCAGCGGATGCTGAAGGAGAACGGCCCGCCGCCGGCCGGCCGCTTCGAGGACCTGAAGTATCTGGAGCCGGTGCGCGACTACAAGGCCCGCCATGCCTCGACCATGCTGACCTTCGACGCCGTGGTCGATGCGATCGGGCAGCTCGAGAAGAAGCGGGCGCTCACCGCCTGAGCGCAGGAAGGCGCCGCCATGTCCCCGCCCGTCCCGGATGCGCCCCGCCGCCGTTCGCGAAACTGGAGCGGCCCGTGGCCGAGGACCCCCGGGCGCGTCCTCGGCACCGCTCTGGTGCGCCTCTACCAGCTGACGCTGTCGGGCTTCATCGGCAACTCGTGCCGCCATTTCCCGACCTGTTCCGAATACACCTACGAGGCGGTCGCCCGCCATGGCTTGTGGGCGGGCGGCTTCATGGGCGTCTTCCGCTTCGCCCGTTGCGGGCCGGGCGGCACGCACGGCATCGACCTCGTGCCGGAAACGCTCGATTCGCGCTATGTCTGGTACATGCCGTGGCGCTACTGGGCCATCTCGCGGCAGAAAACCCCATCCAATCTGTGAACGTTGAACGGATATTGCGGCTTGCAGCTTGACTGCCGCGCCTTCGACCTGAAATCTCGCAGGGGAATTCGGATTCAGGCAACAGGAGACATCGCGATGCACAAGTTCGAGATCTACAAGGACAAGGCGGGCGAGTACCGCGTGCGTTTCAAGTACAACAGCGAAATCATGTTCTCGACCGAGGGCTACAAGTCGAAGTCGAGCGCGCAGAACGCCATCGACTCGATCAAGAAGAACGGGCCCGACGCGCCGGTCGAGGACAACAGCTAGTTCCTCCCCGCACCGTTCCGTCATCGGGAAGGGCTCGCACCCGCAGGGGCGCGGGCCCTTTACGCATCGAGGGCGCGCGTTTATGTGTGCGCGCGGCTGCGGCGGGCTCCGGCCCTTGCCGCCAGACCTTGTGACTGGCCACCCGCGTTCGTAGGCGGGACTGGATAGGAGAATTTCCGATGGCACCCGTTTCCCTGACATTTCCCGACGGTTCCGTCCGCGAGTACGACGCGGCGACGACCGGCGCGCAGCTGGCGGAATCGATCTCGAAGTCGCTGGCCAAGAAGGCCGTCGCCTACGCGCTCGACGGAACCGTGCGCGACCTCTCCGACCCGCTGGCGGGCTCGGGCAGGATCGAGATCCTCACCCGCGAGGACCCGCGGGCGCTGGAGCTGATCCGCCACGACGCCGCGCACGTGCTGGCGGAGGCGGTGCAGGAGCTGTGGCCGGGAACGCAGGTCACCATCGGCCCCGTCATCGAGAACGGGTTCTACTACGACTTCGCGCGCAACGAGCCGTTCACGCCGGACGACTTCCCCGCGATCGAGAAGAAGATGCGCGAGATCATCGGCCGCAACCGCCCCTTCACCAAGGAGGTGTGGGACCGCGACCGCGCGAAGAAGGTGTTCTCCGACAAGGGCGAGGCCTACAAGGTCGAGCTGGTCGACGCCATCCCCGAGGGGCAGGACCTGAAGATCTACTTCCAGGGCGACTGGTTCGACCTGTGCCGCGGCCCGCACATGGCCTCCACCGGCCAGATCGGCGGCGCCTTCAAGCTGATGAAGGTGGCGGGCGCCTACTGGCGCGGCGATTCCAACAACCCGATGCTGACGCGCATCTACGGCACGGCCTGGGCCGACCAGGCGCAGCTCGACCAGTACCTGCACATGCTGGAGGAGGCGGAGAAGCGCGACCATCGCCGGCTCGGCCGCGAGATGGACCTGTTCCACTTCCAGGAGGAGGGGCCGGGCGTCGTCTTCTGGCACGCCAAGGGCTGGAAGATGTTCCAGAACCTGATCGCCTACATGCGCCGCCGCCTCGGCGACGACTACCAGGAGGTCAACGCCCCGCAGGTGCTCGACAAGAGCCTGTGGGAGACCTCCGGCCACTGGGGCTGGTACCAGGAGAACATGTTCGCGGTGAAGTCGGCCCATGCCTTCACCCACCCGGACGACCCGGAGGCCGACCAGCGCATCTTCGCGCTGAAGCCGATGAACTGCCCCGGCCACGTCCAGATCTTCAAGCATGGCTTGAAGTCCTATCGCGATCTGCCGATCCGGCTTGCGGAATTCGGCAACGTACATCGCTACGAGGCGTCGGGTGCGCTGCACGGGCTGATGCGCGTGCGTGCGTTCACCCAGGACGACGCCCACATCTTCTGCACCGAGGACCAGCTCGAGGCGGAGATCCTCAAGATCAACGACCTGATGATGTCGGTCTACAAGGATTTCGGCTTCGAGGAGGTCGTGGTCAAGCTCGCCACGCGGCCGGAGAAGCGCGTCGGCACGGATGCGGCGTGGGATCATGCCGAGGACATCCTGAAGCGCGCGCTCGCCCGCATGGCGCGCGAGGACAACCGCATCAAGACCGGCATCAACGAAGGCGAGGGCACGTTCTACGGCCCGAAGTTCGAGTACACGCTCAAGGACGCCATCGGCCGCGAATGGCAGTGCGGCACCACCCAGGTCGACTTCAACCTGCCGGAGCGCTTCGGCGCCTTCTACATCGGCGCGGATTCGGAGAAGAAGCAGCCGGTGATGGTCCATCGCGCCATCTGCGGCTCGCTGGAGCGGTTCCTCGGCATCCTGATCGAGAGCCATGCCGGCCAGATGCCGCTTTGGTTCGCGCCCGTGCAGGTGGTCGTCGCGACGATCACCTCGGACGCCGACGATTACGCCCGGGGCGTGGTCGCGAAGCTGAAGGCGGCGGGCCTCGCGGCCGAGGCCGACCTGCGCAACGAGAAGATCAACTACAAGGTCCGCGAGCACAGCCTGGCCAAGGTGCCGGTCATCCTCGTCTGCGGCAAGCGCGAGGCGGAGGAGGGCACCGTCAACATGCGCCGTCTCGGCTCGCGCGACCAGGAGGCGATGACGCTCGACGCGGCGGTTGCCGCGCTGGTCGACGAGGCGACCCCGCCCGACGTCAAGCGCAGCCGCGCCGCGGCCTGAAAAGGCGATCGGAACTGCCGGGACGGGCGCTTCAGTCCGTCTCGACCTCGGCCTCGGAGACCAGGACCTCGACGTCCTGGTTGTGGCCGGCGGTAACCGTGAACTCGCGCTGGTAGATGCGCTCGCGGTTCTTGGCGACTACGGCGTACTCGCCCTCGGCAAGCACCATCGAGGCGAAGGCGCCGACGCTCTCGCGCACCACGTCGCCCGATTCGGTCAGGACCGACCACGAGGTGTCGGCGATCGCCTCGCCGCCCTTGTCGCGCACCAGCTTCAGCGTCAGCTCGGCCGCCTTGTGCTCGACGGTGGCCTCGGTCAGCTTGCCGGCCTCGACATGGATGTCGGAGCGGATCACCGCGTTGACCGTGCCGTAGGTCGAGACCACGTGGTAGGTGCCGGAATTCAGGCGCACCACGGCGTTGGGCTGGACGTCGGGGATGATGAGCGCGCGCTCGCCGCTGGTGTCGGGCTCGGCCTCGTAGATGGAGAAGCGCAGCCGCGCCGGCGGGATGCGCACGCCGCCCGACAGCACGGCGTCGAGCTTGAGGCCGCCTGCGTCGAGAACCATCGATTCCGTCTGCGCGTCCTTGCCGATGGTGATGCGCTTGGTGGCGCCTGCGCGGCCGAACGAGGCATGGACGAGATAGCTGCCGGGCTGCAGCGTGAAGATGCCGCTGCCGCCCTGCGACGACGCCACCAGCGGCAGCTTGCCATCGGTGTCCGGCTCCGGGCTGAACACGCGCCAGACGAGCCCGCGCGTGATGGGGGGGCCATCCTCCGTCATGCTGGCGGACAGCGTCACCTGGCCCTGGCCGGCGGTGGCGAGCGGCGACTGGGCGGCGGGCGGGGCATAGCCCGACAGGCCGGGCATGTTCAGGCTGGGCAGCACGTCGCCGCCTCCGTCCTGCGCCGCGGTGGGCAACGACGCCGCGCCGAGCAGCGCCGAAAACGCCAGCCCGGCGACAAGCCTTGTGAACGGTGTGGTCACTGCCCCTCTCATGACTTGCGTTGAAGCCCAGCGCGGTGGCAATTTCAAGGCGCAAACGCATCCGCACGCGCCGTGACGCGTTTCCGCCAGGCATCCGGCAACTGCTCCGGTACCCGACAGCCGGCCCTCCAGCCCTCCGGGAGTTACGAATTGAATCAGGCCGTCCTCGATTTCCTGCTGTCGCGCAGGTCCAAGCCGATTGCCGAACTGAAGGAACCCGCCCCCTCCGATGCCGAGATCCGGACCATGCTCACCGCCGCTGCGCGCGTGCCGGACCATGGCCGGCTCGCGCCGTGGCGCTTCATCCTCTACCGCGGCGAGGCGCGCCACCGCATCGGCGAGCAGCTTGCCGCCCTGGCCGAGCGCAGGGAAGGGCCGCTGCCCGAGCATCGCCGCCAGCAGGAGTTGACCCGATTCTCGCGCGCGCCGCTGGTCGTCGGCGTCGTCTCGGTTCCGCGCGATCATCCGAAGGTGCCGCAATGGGAGATGTTCCTGTCCGGCGGCGCCGCGGCCATGAACCTCCTGCTCGCCGCCGGCGCGCTGGGCTACGGCGCCAACTGGGTGTCGAACTGGTTCGCCGACGACGGGGAGGGCAGGCGCCTGCTGGGCATCGCCCCGAACGAGCAGGTCGTCGGCTTCGTCCACATCGGCACCTTCGACGGCGAGGTCCCGGACCGCACCCGGCCGGAGCTGTCCGACATCGTCACCGACTATGCGGGCCCGTGGGGCGAGTGAGGCAGGCATGTTCTACGAACCGTCCAAGGGGCACGACCTGCCGCACGACCCGTTCAAGGCGATCGTCGCCCCGCGCCCGATCGGCTGGATCTCGACCGTCGGGGCGGACGGCTCGCTGAACCTCGCGCCCTATTCCTTCTTCAACGGGCTGGGCACGAACCCCCATCTGGTGATGTTCTCCTCGGAAGGCGCGAAGGACAGCATGGTCTACGCCCGCGAGACCGGCGAGTTCGTGGTCAATCTGGCCACGCGCGACCTCGCCGAGAAGATGAACGCCAGCAGCGTCGTCGCCCCGCGCGGCGTGTCGGAGTTCGAGCATGCCGGGCTCACCCCGGTCCCGTCGAGGCTCGTCAGGCCGCCCAGGGTCGGCGAGGCGCATGCCGCCCTCGAGTGCAAGGTGACGGAGATCATCCAGCCGAAGGGCCTCGACGGCCGCAGCGGCGACCGCTTCGTCGTCCTGGGCGAGGTGGTCGGCGTCTATATCGACGAGGCCGTGATGACCGACGGCCTGTTCGACATCGTCAAGGCGGGCACCATCTCCCGCCTCGGCTACATGGACTATGCCACGGTCACCGAAACCTTCTCGATGCGCCGGCCGCTGTGGGAGAAGTGACCGCGGGCCTCAGATCACCGTGGTCTTGACGAAGATCGCGTTGACGTCCGTCTGCGCCAGCAGGCCGTAGCCGCGCGGCTTGAGGATCTGGGCGAACGCATCGGTGCGCCCCTCGTGCTCGCACTGGATGAGCGTCGGCTGGAACACGTGGTCCATTTCCGAGAGGAGGGCCGCGTCCAGTCCCTCGACGTCGACCGAGAGATAATCGCAGTACGGGCCGTAGTGCGCCTTCATGAAGTCGTTGACGTGCATGTTCTCGCAGTCGATCGTCTCGACGATCTTCTCGGTGCCGCCGAAGTTCCTGAAGAAGGAAATGTGGTCGGCCGAGACGGAAGACAGCTCGTTCTTCTCGTGCACGTGGAGCCGGATCGACTTCTCCGTCGAGACGCTGACCGCGCAGTTCACCACCGTGTCGTTCGGGCGCGCCTTCCTCAGCGTCTCGGCGAGCGCCGGGATCGGCTCCACCAGCACGCCCGTCGCGCCGTAGAGCTTGTAGAGAAGGTAGGTCGAGCTCGTCTGGAAGGGGTGGTTGGCGCCGATCTCGATGTAGCGGATCGTGTTCATCGTCCGCCCGGCGCGCAGGATCTGCGCCCGCAGCACGGCCTCGACGACGAGATCCTCGTTGCACTGGGCATAGGTCTCGTAGATGTTCGTCGGGATCGGCGCCATGCTCGTCTCGAACGTCTGGCATTCCTTGGCGATGAAGGGGTTGGGGAAGACAGTCCTGACGACCTGGTACATGTTTTCTCGATTCCGTTCCGATGGGGTGCTGCTGTCGGGCTCGCAAACGGAATACATCTCCAAGCTGGCGCGAGGCTATGCAGCCGGACGGCCGCGCCCGATACCGGCCCGGCCCCGGACAGTCTGACGCAAGCTTGCCTGCCTAGCCTTCTGCACAAGGCCGCCACGGGAAGACTCGCATGCTCTCCGCCTCCAATCTGAACGAAGTCGCCGCTCCGGCCGCGCCCGCCGTCACGCCGGAATGGCTCACGTCCAGGACCTTCTCGTTTCGCGCCGAGCCCTCGGGCACGACGATCAGCGAGACCTTCGCCTTCCACCGCAACGGCTTCATCGTCGGTTATTCCCATCCGAACGAGTCGTTCTGGGACCTGGACGGGGACACGGTCCGGATCCTCGACCAGAACGGCAGGGCCACCTGCGTCCTGAACGCGCGTGTCGCCGCGGACGGGCAGGCGGCGCTTGCCGGCTTCTTCCACAGCCCGGCGGCGGACTACGCCCCGAACGGCGTCACCCACGTCCTCGAGGAGAACGGCTCGGACTATCACGCCCGGATCCAGAGCTTCGACCTCTTCGACACGCTGGTGGCGCGCCGCTGCTACGATCCGCTCGCGGTGTTCCGCGCCGTCGAGGCGAAGTCCGGCGTCCCCGGGGTAG
>JAEZXF010000570.1 GCA_023419995.1 Pseudomonadota bacterium
CCGACTATGTCGCGGCGCGGCTGCCCGACCTCCATGCCGCCTTCACCGGCGGGCAGGGGGCGGTCAAGGACACGGAGGAATAGGGGTTTGCCGGCGGGGCGTTCACCCGTCCGGCCGGTTCGAGTGAAGCGTTCTGCGTAGCGAAGAAACCAGAAACGGAGAAGCAGGCAAGAAAAAAGGCCCCCAGAACGTCGCCATTCCGGAAGCCCCTTTCGATGTAGCAATCTGAAAGAATCACTTCCGAGTCATGCTGTCAAGGCGTCGGCGCGTCCCGGCCACGAATTTCTGTGCCTCGCAGACGAGGTGACTCGAATGACGGAGCGTTTTGCAACGACGCCTTTCGGCGGCGGACGGATCAGTGCGTCCTCTTTCCTGCATCGGGAGGCGGTCGACAAGCGGCGCGCGGCGCTGAAGGACGGCAACGGTACGTCCAACGACACCGGCCGGGCCGAGAAGTGGCAGCTGATCCGCGCCCTGTCGGAGGCGCGGGCCAGCTTCGGCCTGTCCGACCGCACGCTGGCGGTGCTGGAGGCGCTGCTGACCTTCCACCCCGGCCGCGAGCTCGACGGGTCGCAGCCGATCGTCGTCTTCCCGTCCAATGCCGAGCTGTCGCTGCGCAGCCGCGGCATGGCCGACGCGACCCTGCGCCGGCACCTGGCCGCGCTGGTCGAGGCGGGGCTGGTGCTGCGCCGCGACAGCCCCAACGGCAAGCGCTACTGCCGGCGCGACGACCATGGCGAGATCGAGAGCGCCTTCGGCTTCGACCTGTCGCCGCTGGCGCTGGCCGCCGCCGGCATCCACGCCGCGGCCGAGGAGGCGAGGGCCGAGGCACGCCTGTGCCAGCGGCTGCGCGGCGAGATCACCGTGCACCTGCGCGACACCGGCAAGGTCATCGAGGCGGCAATCGCCGAGAAGCGCGCCGGCGACTGGGAGAGCTTCTCCACCGCCCTGATGCCGCTTGCCCGCCGGCTCTCCCGCCAGGCGACACGGGACGTCCTCGAGCGTCGCCGCGACGAGCTGGTGCGGCTGCGCGCGGAGGTCGAGACTGCCTACCTGGCGTCGCTCTCCATTCAAGAAATGAGCGCCAATGACGTCGATTCCGAGCGGCAATTACAGAATTCAAACACAGACCACCATCTTGAAAAGAGCTCAGAAAAAGAGCTGAAACGCCGGCGTGAGCCCGGGAGCACAGAAGCGGATGCGACGCGAGGCGGGGGCGAAGCCGAGGAAGGTGGAACGCCAGGCACGGCAAGGCGGGCGCCCGAGGCAAAGGGCGAGCCGGTGCCGCTGGCCTACCTTCTGGCGGTCTGCCCCACGCTCGCGACCTATGCCCGCGCCGGCATCGGCGGCTGGCCGGACGTGCTGGCGACGGCGGGGCTGGTGCGGTCGATGCTCGGCATCTCGCCCGATGCCTGGACGAGGGCGCGCGAGGCGCTGGGCGACCTGGGGGCGGCGGTCGTCGTCGCGGCGATCCTGGAGCGGGCCGAGGACATCCGCTCGCCCGGCGGCTACCTGCGGGCGCTGACCGACCGGGCCGAACGCGGGCAGTTCTCGCTGAGGCCGATGCTGGCGGCGCTGGAGCGCGGCGATGGCAGGGGATAGGGCATCGGGCCGGAGGGGCGCAGGCCGGATCTGCGGCCCGATGCGGGATGTTGCCCCGGCGTCAGCGCCAGCCGAGCGCGGGGGCGACGTGCTTGAGGATCGCCTCGATGACGTGGACGTTGTAGTCGACGCCGAGCTGGTTGGGCACGGTCAGCAGCAGCGTGTCTGCCTCGGCGATCGCCTCGTCCTGCGCCAGCTCGCGCACCAGCGCGTCCGGTTCCGCGGCATAGTTGCGGCCGAAGATGGCGCGGGTGCCGGCCTCGATGAAGCCGATTTTGTCCTGGTCCGGGCGGCCCTGACCGAAATAGCTGCGGTCGCGGTCGTCCATCAGGGCGAAGATCGAGCGGCTGACGGAGACGCGCGGCGCGCGCTCGTGGCCCGCTTCCTTCCACGCCTCGCGATAGGCGCGGATCTGCTGCGCCTGCTGGACGTGGAACGGCTCGCCGGTCTCGTCGAACTTCAGCGGCGAGCTCTGCAGGTTCATGCCGAGCTTCGCCGCCCACACGGCCGTGGCGTTGGTGGCCGCACCCCACCAGATGCGCTCGCGCAGCCCTTCCGAGTGCGGCTCCAGCCGCAGCAGGCCGGGCGGGTTGGGGAACATCGGCTGCGGGTTCGGCTCGGCGAAGCCGCGGCCGCGCAGCACGTCGAGGAAGACCTCGGCATGCTCGCGCGCCATGTCGGCGTCGGTCTTGCCCTCCTGCGGCTGGTAGCCGAAGTAGCGCCAGCCGTCGATCACCTGCTCGGGCGAGCCGCGGCTGATGCCGAGCTGGAGCCGGCCGCCTGCGATCAGGTCGGCCGCGCCGGCATCCTCGGCCATGTAGAGCGGGTTCTCGTAGCGCATGTCGATGACGGCGGTGCCGATCTCGATCTTCCTCGTGCGCGCGCCGACCGCGGCGAGCAGCGGGAAGGGCGAGGCGAGCTGGCGGGCGAAGTGGTGGACGCGGAAATAGGCGCCGTCGGCGCCGAGCTCCTCGGCCGCCACCGAAAGCTCGATCGATTGCAGCAGCGCGTCGGCGGCCGAGCGCGTCTGCGAATGGGGGGAGGGTGTCCAGTGTCCGAAGGACAGGAAGCCGATCTTCTTCATGGGGAGGTCCACCGTTGCGTTTGGCCCAAGATAGGCAACAATCCGCGGCTTCGCATCGGGCAAAGGTTGAACAGTCCTTCTCGCCGGGGGCCGGGTTCAGGACCGGCCGGACGAGGCGGGCGCGACGTAGCCCCGCCGCTGCTTCAGCCGCGCGAGGCGGTCGAACGCGGCCCGCGCGGCGCAGGCCTCGGCGTGAAGCTCGATCCTCTCCTGGCCGAGGGTGCCGATACGGCCCCAACGGCGGACCAAACCGACATCGCCGAACAGCGTCGGCTCGAGCGACAGCATGTAGAAGCGCGCCATGTTGCGGGCGGGGTCGATGCGGTGGAGGAGAAGGCGCGGACATTCCATGCCGCCAAGCCTGAGGCGGCGGGCCCCTGGCGTCCAACGCATTCGCTGAATCGGTTGGCGCCGATCGATTCACGCCGCGAATGGATCGGCGCCGACGCGCAGGCCTCCCTTTCTTGATGGCAGGAAGGCAGAAGCCATCTTGATGGCTGAACGCCGCTCGCCTATATTCGGTGCCACGCCCGATGACGGGCCAGAGGAGACGGGACATGGCCGAACCGCAGCTTTCCGTTCGCAGCGCCCGGGCGCGGGACCTGGCGCACCGGTTGGCGCGGCGCGAGAACCGCTCGATCGCCGACGTGGTCGAGCGCGCGCTGGAGCTCTACGAGGTGCGCGAGGCCGGGCGCGAGCCGGCCGCCGCCTTCTATGCCCGGCTCTCGGCGCGGAGCGGCACCGACATCGACCTCGAGGCGGTGATCCGCGCCGGGCGGCGGCCGCATGGCGGGATCGAGCTTTGATCTTCGTCGACACCAACGTCGTCTCGGAGACGCTGCGCAGGACGCCCGACGAGGCGGTGCTGGCCTGGCTGGTGCGCCACGACGCCGAACTGGCCCTGCCGACCGTGACCATCGCCGAGATCGCCTACGGCATCCACAGGATCCGGCCCGACGAGCGCGCCGACAGGCTGGAGCACGGGCTTTCCGAGTGGCGCCGGCGCTTCGCGGCTAGGCTTTTCGGCCTGACCGAGGAGGCGGCGCTGGCCTATGGCGAGATCATGGGCAGCGCCGCGCGGCAGGGGAGGGCGATGTCGGCCCCCGACGGCATGATCGCGGCGATCGCCCGCGTCAACGGCGGCCGGCTGGCGACGCGCAACGTCAGGGATTTCGGGACCACCGGCCTCGACCTCGTCTCTCCCTGGGACTTCTGACGCGGCAGGGGATCGAAGGCCGTAGGGAAGGCGGATGCGCGGCGCACGGCGAGGAGCCGCGTGCACGCTTCCGGCGATTGCATGATCCGCCCCCCCCTGACGGTTCCAGCTCGCTCTGGCGGCGGATAGCGGGGCGAGCCTGCTTTTCGATCCAATCGACACTCGAGGTGAAGATTCAGCCTTCCCGACCCATGACACGGCGGCCGCAGGGGAGGGGAGGGGGCTTTTCAGAGCCCCGCCGCCTTGGTGAGATTGACGCGGAACCTGTCCCGGCGGCGCTGGTATCTGCGGGTCATCTCGGCCGAGACGTGGCCGAGCTGCTTCTGCACGTGGCGCTCGTCGACCTCGGCCGAGGAGGCGAGGCCGGCCCTGAGCGAATGGCCGGCGAACTTCCCGCCGCGCTCGCCCTCGGGCAGGTCGCCGCGCACGCCGGCGGCGAGCGCCGTGCGCTTGACCAGGCGGGCGACCTCCTGGTCGTTGAGCCGCCCGGCACCGACCTTGCGGCCCTGGCCGGTGACGCGCCGGAACAGCGGGCCGTGGCCGATGCGGGCCAGCTCGAGCCAGGTCTGCAGCGCGGCGACCGGGCAGGTCATGTCCGACGAGCCGCGCCCGATCTCGACCTCGCGCCAGCCGGTCTTGCCGCGCAGCGTCACCAGCACGCCCTTCTCGAGGATCTCGATCCAGCCGCGCCCGTCCTCGGTCTGGCCGCGGCCGAGGTCTAGCCCGGTGATCTCGGAGCGGCGCAAGCCCCCGGCGAAGCCGATGAGCAGCATGGCGCGATCGCGCAGGCCCCGCAGGGTGCCGCGGTCGAGCGTCTCCAGCATGGCGACGAGGTCCTCGGGAAGGATCGCCTCCTTCTGGCGCGGCGGCGCGGCGTGCCGGTTGCGGATGCCGGCGAGGACGGTGGCGATGTGGCGGTCCTTGCGGTCGAGCCTTTCTCCGCCGCGCCGGGCGTAGTTCCACGACAGCGACGACAGCCGCCGCTCGATGGTCGAGACCGAGTTCGGCTTCCTGTCGCCGACCACCGCCCCCGAGGCGCAGGCGGTGATGTAGAGCCCGACCACCTGGGGATCGGGCGGCATGAGGGCAAAGCCCTGCCGTCGGCACCAGCCGGAAAAGTGCTTCCAGTCCGCCGCGTAGGCGCGGCGCGTGTTGGCCGAGCTCGCCGCCTCGACATAGGCGCGGGCGCGGCCGGCGAGATCCTCCAGATGGCCGGGCAGGCGGCCCGCCGTCGCCTCGGGAACCATTGGCAGGGGAGGGAAGGGGTGCGTAGCCACCGCCGACCGCGCGGCCATTTCTTCTCCGGCATTGCTGGCGTGCCCGGCACCGATGTCGAGATCGTCCTCGCCGGCGAGGCCGTCGCCTCGCGCGGCTGCATCCCCGGCGGCTGTGCCCATGGCCATGACAACGTCGACGATGTCCGGCAGATCGTCCGCGCCGGCGCTGTCGCGGTCATCGGCCGGGCGGGAGGGGCGGAAAGTCGACATCGGCGAACGTGTCCTGTGATCGAGCGGAACGATGCCGGGCACGGCTTTCGGCCTTCCGCTCGACGAGAATGGCGGTTTTGGCAGCGTATGAGATTAAGAACGATAATGCAAGATTATCGATCATTATATGAGAGCGACGGATGCGGCGCTTATTGAGGTCATAACTTGTCAAAAGCGCCGTATTGATTCACTCTTGCCGGCGATGATTCTGCGGCCTCCATCCTCTCCGTCCCGCCCCGGCGCGCGGCCTGCCGGCGCTGCCGACGCGCCGAGGGCGACGGTCCCGGCCTGGCTGCGCCGCGCCGTTGCCGATCCGCAGAGCCTTGCCGGGCAAGACGTTCAGGATGTTGCCATCCTGGCCGGCGCCGCGCTCGGCGCGCTCGATGCGGTGGTCCGCCGGCAGGAACCATGGGCCGGCGTCTGGCGTCAGCGGCTGGCGCTGACGGCGGCCGCCGTGACCGCGAGACAGGGCGGCCGCGTCGAGGAGGAAGCGGCATTGCGCGACGCCGTGCTGCTCACGCGCCCGGGAGACGACGTCGGCCCGGCCGGTCGTTTGCTGCTCGCCTGGCGCCGGCTCGCGGCGCGCCCCGCTGCGGAACTGGTGGAGGAAGAAGGCCTCGCCGCGGTGTTGGACGAGTTCGGCTATGCGGGTGATGACGAAGCGGCCGGCGATCTGGCGGGAGACCTCCGGCAGGTTCTGGCTCGCGCCGGACTGGTCGGCGTGCCGACCGGCGCGGCCATGGCCGCGGACCGCCATGGTTTCGGGCGCGCCGTCGGAGCCTGGTTCGCCGATGTGCTGCTGGCGCAGCGGCTGGGTTGGTCCCATGCCGTGCCGCTTCTGGGCACCGAGGCGGCGCTGGATATGAACGCCGACCGCCGGCGCCGCGCCGACACCGAGGTCGACGCAAGCCCTACCGGGAAGGAGACGATCCTTGCGAAAAGCCTGCTCGCCGGGCAGGCGCGCGCCGCCTTGCGTGCCATCGACCTGTCGGCGGAGCTCGGGCGTCGTGCGGAAAGGCTGCTCGCCGTCGCGCCGAAGCTCAGGGCGAAGGGCGCGGACCGTGTCATCGACAGGCTGCTGAACGAGGATGCGCTCGCTGCGTCGCGGGGGGAGCGAAACGCCGGCATGAGCGATCGCGGCCTGCGCCGCCTGTTCGACCGGCTGGTCGCGCTCGACGGCGTCCGCGAACTGTCGGGCCGCGCGGCCTTCCGCATCTACGGGCTCTAGGCACGAGGGTCGAACGCGACGGAGAAGGCGGAGGGACCATCTCCAGGGTCGCGGGCTGGATTGCTCCGAAGGGCGCTGGCGCGAATGGACTGGGTTCGCCGAGGCAACGATCTTCGTTGCCGGCGAGCCGGTTGGCCGCGAGACGCTTCCTCGCATCGTCCGCGGGACTTGCGGCATCGGTCTCCTGATCGACCATCCGCGAGGAGTTATGCGACCGACGCTGAGCTGCTCTCCCTCGCTGCCGACAGGAAGAGCTGACGCGGCGAACCTGTGCCGGTGTGACCGGTGGCAACGACCGCGCGGCAAGCGTCGATCACTCGGAAGTGCCGATGCCGGGGGCGTGTTTCCGGCCGATCGCACGAACCGGTCTGCCGTTTTTCGTCGGCAGGAGATCAGGTGCGGCCCGATCGGAATTCCGAGCGCCGCCGGTCTGACCCGCCCTTGCCTGCGCAGCCCGATGGCCGGTCCATCCTTTTCCGATGCCATGACGAAACAGTTCCTGCGCCCGCTCGGGCCGGCCGCTCGGCATCCTGCCCGACTTCGAGGCGCTCGAGGATACCGGGCTGCCCGCGAAGGGATAGGGCGGGACCGGTTCGCGAGGCGGGGAGGAAACGGATATCATCGATGACAGCATTCCGGAGGGGAGCATGGACTGGTTCGCGCACAGCGGCAGCGGGCCCGGCAAGGGCGACCGGCAGGGGTTGAAGGAGCATCTGCTCGGTGTGGCCGTGCGGGCGGCGGAGATGGGCAGGCCCCTCGGGCTGGAACGCGCGGCCTACATGGCCGGCCTGTTCCACGACCTCGGGAAGTACGATCCCGAATTCCAGCGGCGGCTCGAAGGTGCCGATATTCGTGTCGAGCATTCCAACGCGGGAGCGCGGATCCTGCGCGACATCACGTCCGGCGACGACAAGGCGATGGCGCAGATCATCGGCTATGCCATCCTCGGCCACCATGCCGGCCTGTCCGACCGCCGGAACGAGACGGACGGGTCGTTCGACGTGCGCATCGGGCGGCCGCTGAAAATCGATCCTGTCTGGAAGGAGGAAATCGGCGACGACGTTTCCGAGCTCGTGCCGCGGATGATGCGCGATCTGCCGAAGGACAGGGCGGCGTGTGACTTCGCCGTCTCCTTCATGGGGAGAATGCTGTTCTCCTGCCTCGTCGATGCCGACTACCTCGATACCGAGCAGTTCTATGCCTCGCTCGGCAGGGTTCAGCCCGACAGGAAATGGCCGGCGCTGGGCGATCACCCGTCGCTTCGATGCGCGCGTCGCCGGCTTCGGCGCGCCCAAGGGCGACCTCGACCGGATGCGTGCCGACATCCTTGCCCATGTGCGGCGGGCGCGCGGGAAAAGCCCGGCCTGTTTACCCTGACGGTGCCGACCGGCGGCGGCAAGACGCTCGCTTTGCTCGGCTTCGCCCTCGACCATGCCCGCCTGCGCGGCCATTCTCGCATCATCTACGCCATCCCCTTCACGGGAGCGCGGATCGAAACCCTACGAGGTTTGTTTGTCGAGGATCGGGCCGCGCGTCGGAAAGCGCCTCAGGCGGAGGGAACCCGGCAGCGGGGCTTCCTCACGTCCGCGCCGCCTGCGGTCGGCGGAGGAGATCCAGCGCGACGTCGGGAATGAGATCTTCCTGCCCGCCGACGGCGCGCCGCCGGCCGCGCTCGACCAGGATGGCGCGCGTGTCGACGCCGTAGACCTTGGAGGCGTGTTCGGCGTGGCGCAGGAAGCTCGAATAGACGCCGGCATAGCCGAGCGACAGGGTCTCGCGGTCGACCTGGACCGGCCGGTCCTGGAGGGGGCGCACGATCTCCTCGGCCATGTCCATGAGGGCGAACAGGTCGCAGCCGTGCTCGAGACCCCTGAGATTGGCCGTCGCGACGAAGACCTCCAGCGGCGTGTTGCCGGCGCCGGCGCCCATCCCGGCCAGCGACGCGTCGACGCGGGTCGCGCCGTGCTCGACCGCGACCAGCGAGTTGGCGACGCTCACGGAGAGGTTCTCGTGCGCATGGATGCCGATCTCCGTCCCGGGATCGAGCACGTCGGCGAGCGCCTTGATGCGGTCGGCCACGCCATCCATCAGCAGGGCGCCGGCCGAATCGGTGACGTAGACGCAGTTGGCGCCGTAGCTCTCCATCAGCTTGCCCTGCCGGGCGAGCTCGGCAGGGGGGAGGATGTGGGCCATCATCAGGAACCCGGACACGTCCATCCCGATCTTCCGGGCGTGGGCGATGTGCTGCGCCCCGACGTCGGCTTCCGAGCACAGCGTCGCCACCCGCACCGAGCGCGCGCCTGCGCCATAGGCCCGATCGAGGTCATGGGTGGTGCCGATGCCGGGCAGGAGGAGGGTGGTCACCCGGGCCTTGCCGACGGATTCGGCGACCGCCTCGATCCATTCGACGTCAGAATGGGCGCCGAAGCCGTAGGTGAAGCTCGACCCCGAAAGGCCGTCGCCATGGGCGACGTCGATGGCGTCGACGCCCGCGGCGTCCAGTCCGGCGGCGATGGCGCGCACCTGCTCCAGGGTGTAGCGGTGGCGGATGGCGTGCATCCCGTCGCGCAGCGTGACGTCCTGGACGAAGATCTTCCTGCTCATGGTCTTTTCCGTCAGTTCGCGGCCAGGCGCTCGGCCGTGGCCAAGGCGGCGGAGGTCATGATGTCGAGATTGCCGGCATAGGCCGGGAGATAGTGAGCTGCCCCCTCGACCTCGAGGAACACGGTCACCTTGAGCCCCGATTCCAGGTCGCCGGCGGGGATGCGGCCGCGGTCGTTGCCGCCGACGCGTTCGAACTGCACCTCCTGCTTCAGCCGATAGCCCGGCACGTAGGCCTGGACGTCGGCCACCATCTTGCCGACGGCCTCGGCGATCGCCGCGCGGTCCGCGTCGTCCGCGACGAGGCAGAGCACCGTGTCGCGCATGATGAGCGGCGGTTCGGCGGGATTGAGGACGATGATGGCCTTGCCGCGCTTCGCGCCGCCGACGCTCTCGATCGCCCGTGCCGTGGTCTCGGTGAACTCGTCGATGTTGGCGCGCGTGCCCGGCCCCGCCGACTTCGACGCGATCGAGGCGACGATCTCGGCATAGTGAACCGGCGCGACGCTGCTGACGGCCGCGACGATCGGGATGGTCGCCTGCCCGCCGCAGGTGACCATGTTGAGATTGCGCGTCAGCGCCTGCCGGTCGAGATTGACCACGGGAACCACGTAGGGGCCGACGGCCGCCGGGGTCATGTCGATCACCGTCTTGCCGTCGCCGGCGAGCACGGCGGCATGGACCTTGTGGGCCGCGGCCGAGGTCGCGTCGAAGACGATGTCGATCTCCCGGTAGATCGGCAGGCACCGCAGCCCCTCGAGACCGTCGTGGGTGACGGCGACGCCGAGCCGCTGCGCCCGTCTGAGCCCGTCGGATTCCGGATCGACGCCGACCATCGCCGCCATCTCGAGCGCGGTCGACATGCGCATGATCTTGATCATAAGATCGGTGCCGATATTCCCGGATCCGATGATGGCTACTTTTGTCCTGGACGCCAACTGCACCTCCCTGCGGGCCTTCGAAGTTTCTCTGTCCAGCTTCCGGCCTGTTGACATGTTCGAGAGACAGTCATAGGTTTTTGGAAACGCTTCCAAGCGTGACATGAAAGCAGATGGAAGGCAAGAGCGTTCGCCGCGGCGGGCGATCCGTTCGGGAGGCAGGACGTCGTGACAAGGCCCACAAGGCGCGAGCAGCAATCTCCGAAGCCGGCCGGCAGGCCGGCATCGGCTCGCCATGGCGTCGAGGCGCATCTGTCGCCGACGATGAAGGACGTGGCCGAGGAGGCGGGGGTCGGCATCGGCACCGTCTCGCGGGTCGTCAATGGCGGGATGAACGTCTCGGCCAAGACGCGGGAACGCGTCGAAGCCGCGATCCGGCGCCTCAACTTCAATCCCGATCCGATCGCCCAGTCGATGCGCAGCGGGCAGACCAAGACCTTCGCCTGCATCGTGCGCGATTTCTCGGTGCCGATCCTGAGCACCTTCGTCAATGCGATGCAGGATACCGCCGACGCCAGCGGCTTCGGGCTGCAGGTGGCGTCCTCCTATCACGACACCGAGCGGGAAATCGCGATGCTGGAGAAGCTGGCGCGCCGGCGGATCGACGGGCTCGTGATCGCCTCGTCCTCGGAATCGGATCCCGACCTGCTCGACGCGATCTCGTCGTCCGACGTTCCCATCGTGCTGCTGGACCGCGACAAGCCGGAAACGGTGGATGCCGTCATGATCGACAATCGGGCCGGCGTGAGGGCGGCGATCCTTCACCTGATCGATCTTGGCCATCGGCGCATCGCGCTGCTGACCGGGCAGGAGGGGGTGCGCCCGGTGCGCGAGCGCATCGCCGGCTATCGGGAGGCCTACGCGGCCCGCGGCCTGGTGCCGGTGGAGGACCTCGTCCGCTGCGGCTCCTTCACCGCCGAGTTCGTCTACAGCGAGGTCGTGCAACTCCTGCGTTCGGATACGCCGCCTACCGCGATCTTCGCGGGCGGCACGGCGATGCTCGCCGCCGTCCTGCGGGCGATCCGCGACGTCGGGCTGCGGATACCGCAGGACGTGTCGGTCATCACCGGCGCGGACAGCGAGCTGGCCCTGCTCCACACCCCGGCGATCTCCGCCGTGCGGTGGCAGCACGACCAGCTCGGCGCGGCGGCGGCGCGGTTCCTGCTGAGCCGCGTGGAGGCGCCGCAAGGCAAGGCCCAGCGGATGGTCTTTCCGACCGAGTTCATCGTGCGGGAATCCTGCGGCCCGGTGCCGTCATGAGGTGAGCACCGGAACGAACGCACAGGCCTGCGCGGCTGAAAATTTGGAAACGTTTCTAATCGAGTGGCAGATGAAAAGACTGGGCATTGATGTCGGGGGCACGTTCACGGATGTGGTGCTCGTCGACGACGGCAGCGGAGACCACTGGTCGGTGAAGGTGCCGACGACCCCGAAGGACCGCGTCGTCGGCGCGGTCGAGGGTTTCGCGCGCATCCTCGAACTCAGCGGCACGAGGAGCGACGAGATCGACTTCATCGGCCACGGCACGACGATGGCCACGAACATGGTGGTAGAGCACAAGGGCGCGCCGACCGCCCTGATCACCACCCGGGGCTTTCGCGACGTCCTCGAGATACGCCGGGTTTCCCGGCATGACCGCGCCGACCTCTACGACCTGCAGTTCGATGCGCCGAAGCCGCTGGTCAAGCGCCGCTGGTGCCTGGAGCTCGACGAGCGGGTCGATGCGCGGGGCGAGGTTCTCAGGCCGCTTGCCGATGCGGATGTCGAGGCGCTGGCGGACAGGATCGCGGCCTCCGGCATCGAGGCGGTCGCGGTCTGCCTCATGCACTCCTACGTCAACCCGGCCCACGAGCGCCGCGTCGTCGAGATCCTGCGGCGGCGCCTGCCCGACCGTTTCGTCACGGCCTCCTGCGACGTCAATCCCGAGCTCATGGAGTACGAGCGCACCAGCACGACGGTGATCAACGCGATGCTGGGGCCGGTGTGCAGCCGCTACATCCGCTCCTTCACGGCGGAGCTGAGGACGCTGGGCTTCCGCGGCGAGATCATGTTCATGCAGTCGAACGGCGGGCTGGCTTCGGCGGAGCTTGTCGAGGCGCAGCCGGTCGTCCTCCTGGAATCCGGCCCCGCCGGCGGCGTCAGCGCGTCGGCGCAGCTCGCCAGGAAGATCGGCGTCGGCAACGTGCTGCTCGGCGACATGGGCGGGACGACGTTCGACGTCTCGCTGATCCGCGGCGGCAGGCCGGAAATCCGCAACGCCGGGCTGCTGCACAGCCACGCGGTGCGCTCGCCGACGATCGACATCGATTCGGTCGGCGCCGGCGGCGGCTCGATCGCCTGGATCGATGCCGGCGGCGGCGTGCGGATCGGGCCGGAAAGCGCCGCCGCCGATCCCGGCCCGGCCTGCTACGGCCGGGGCGGCACGCGGCCGACGGTGACCGACTGCAATCTTCTCCTGGGCTACGTCGATCCCGACACGTTCCTGAGCGGCAGCTTCAGGCTGGACCGCGATGCGGCATACCGGGCCGTCGAGGAACATCTGGCGAAGCCGCTCGGCGTCGGCGTTGTCGAGGCGGCGCATGCCGTGCGCGCGATCGCCAACGCGCTCATGGCGCAGGCGATGCGGCTGATGACGGTCGAGCGCGGCTACGACCCGCGCGACTTCACCTATGTCTGCTACGGCGGCGCGGGGCCGGTGCATGCCGTCGACCTCGCCAGGGACCTGGAGATCGGCCGCGTCATCGTCCCCGCCTTGCCCGGCCTGTTCAGTGCTTTCGGCATGATCGTCGCCGACCAGGCGAGCGAACAGCAGGTGGCGATCGAGCGCGAGTTCGGCGCGCTGGAGACGAGCGTCCTCGACGCCGCCTATGCGCGCATCGAAGCGGAGATAGCGGGCCGGTTCGCGGCGGCGGGCGTGGTCCGCGACGGCCTCGACTTCGCCCGCAAGATGGATTGCCGCTATGCCGGCCAACCGGAAGCCATCACGGTCGACGTGCCCGACGGCCCGGTGGACATGGGCGAGATCCGCGCCCGGTTCGAGGAGGCGCACCAGCGTCACTGGAACTTCATCAAGCCGGGGCATGCGCTCGTCTGCAACAACATCCGGCTCAAGGCCGAGGCGCCGACCGGCTGGCGCGGCGCCATCAGGAGCGCCGCCGCGCCGGCGGGGCACGGCAAGGCGAAGGCCGACCGCACCCGCTCGATCTATCTCGACGGGCGGATGATCGACGCCCCGGTCTACCGGCGCGACGAGCTCGCCCCCGGCACCTCGATCCCCGGCCCCGCCGTCATCGAGGAAGCCAGCAGCTGCATCGCCTTCGGGCGCGACCAGGCGGCGCATGTCGATGAGCACAGCAACCTCGTGGTGAATATCTGACATGGACACGATTACCTACGAAATCATCCGCAGCAGCCTCTACGCCATCGCGCGCGAGATGAAGGTGGCCATGACCCGCACCGCGGGAAGCCCCATCATCCACTCGGGCGGCGACGCCTCGGCGGCGATCTTCGACGCGCAGATGCAGCTCGTGGCGCAGGGCAACGACATCCCGACCATGCTGGGCTCGGCCGTGATCTCCACCCGCATCTCCGTCGAGGCGGTGGGGCGCGACAATCTGCGGCCGGGCGACGTCATCATCTCGAACGACGCCTATCTCGGCGGCGGCAACCACCAGTCGGACGTGCAGTTCACGCGCCCGGTGTTCGTCGACGGCGAGATCGTCGCCTACACGATGACGCGCGGCCACTGGTCCGACATCGGCGGCCAGTCGCCCGGCAGCTATGCCGCCGATACCTGGGATATCTTCGGCGAGGGCGTACGCATCCCGCCGGTGCGGCTCTATCGCGAGGACAAGGTGATCGAGGACGTGCAGACGCTGATCCTGCAGAACACCCGCGATCCGCAGACCCGCCTGCTGGACGTGCAGGCGCAGTATGCCGGCTGCTTCGTGGGCGACCAGCGCCTGTCGGCGCTGGCGCGCAAATACGGCGTCGAGGCGATCGCGGAGGCGATGAGCCGGGCGCTCGACCATTCCGAGGCGCTGATGCGCGACGCGATCCGCAAGATTCCCGACGGGGTCTATACCGCCGAGGACGAGATCGACGCCGTCTTCGCCGTGGACGGCGTGCAGCCGACCGTGCCGATCAGGGTCACCGTCACCAAGAAGGGCGACGAGATCGAGTTCGACTACACCGGCAGCGGCAGGCAGGTGCGCGGCGGCGTCAACTGCCCCCTGTCGGTGACGTGCAACAGCACCTGGTTCGCGGTGAAGGCGATTACCGACGTGTCGATTCCCATCAACCAGGGCTGCTACCGGCCGGTCAGGATCGTCGCGCCGCAGGGCAGCGTCCTCAACTGCGAGTTCCCGGCCTCGGTCGTCTCCGGCAACACGGAGACCTCGCCCCGCGTCATAGACCTCTTGCTGTCGGCGCTGTCGGCGGCGGTTCCGGAACGGGTGATCGGCCAGAGCAACTGCGCCGCCTGCGCCGGCATCTTCGGCGGCGACGATCCCGACGAGGAGCGCGTGGCGCGGACCGGCCGCAAGCTGGCGAGCTTCATCGACGTGCATGGCGGCGGCATGGGCGCGCGCCACGGGAAGGACGGGATCAGCGCGATCCGCGTCTATGTCGGCAATGCCGGCGCCCAGTCCGTCGAGGCGATCGAGCAGGCCTACCCGCTGCTGATCGGCGAATGGTCCCTCGTTGCCGATTCGGGCGGCGCGGGGCGTCACCGCGGCGGCCTCGCGGCGCGGCGGGTCTACGAGGTGCTCTATGACGAGGCGACCTTCACCGTCTCCGGCGAGCGCGACCGCCAGCCGCCGCAGGGCCAGGCCGGCGGCCGGGCCGGCAGCGGCTTCCGCGCGCAGATCGAGCGCGCCGACGGCAGGGTGGAGCATCTGCCGGGGCGCGGCGGCCAGGTGATCGTCCACAAGGGCGACAAGGTGCTGGTCCAGCCGGCCGGCAGCGGCGGCTACGGCCCCCCTTCCGAGCGCGACCGGGCGAAGATCCTCGACGATCTCGCCGACGGCTACATCACCGAGGAAGCGCTCCGGCGCGACTATGACATCGAGCCGGCTGCGGCGGAGTCGGAGGCGGCCTGACATGAACGTTCTTTCCAGCACGCGCCCGCTGCCGCTGCACGGGTACACGGTGGTCGAGCTCGGCCACAGCCTGTCGGCTCCCTATGCCGGGCACATCCTCGCCCATCTGGGCGCGACGGTGATCAAGATCGAGAGCGCCGGCGCGGGAGACCATGCCCGAAGCTGGGGCAAGGTCTGGTGCGGCGACGCCGCCGTGATGTTCCACGCCATCAACTGCGGCAAGAAGAGCGTCGTCGCGGATCTGCGCGATCCCGAGGTTCAGGACGCGCTCAGGCGCCTGATCGTCGACCGGGCGGATATCGTGGTCCAGAACCTGAAGGCGGGCGGGGTCGAGCGCGCCGGCCTCGACGCCGCCAGGCTGCGCGCCGAAAAGCCGTCGCTGGTCTATTGCAACATCAGCGCCTTCGGCCAGACCGGCCCGCTGCGCGACGCGCCGGGCTACGACCCGCTGGTGCAGGCGGTGAGCGGCATGATGAGCCTCGTCGGACGGCCGGACGACCCGCCGATCCGCGTCCCGGTGTCGGTCAACGACATGGGATCGGGGATGTGGTCGGTGATCGGGATCCTCGCCGCCTGCCTCGAAGGGAAACGGACCGGCGTGGGCGCGACGGTCGACACCTCTCTCTACGAGACGGCGCTGGCGTGGATCACCGTGCAGATGACCGACTTCCTGAACTCGGGAGAGCTTCCCGTGCGGCAGGGATCGGCGAATGCCAACATCGTGCCCTACCAGGCCTTCGAATGCGCCGACGGGCAGATGCTGATCGCGGCGGGCAACGACAGGCTCTTCCGCTTCCTGTGCGACGCGGTCGGCCTCGGGGCGCTCGCCACCGATCCCCGCTTCGCCGGGAACGCCGACAGGATCCGCAACAAGGATCAGCTCATCGCTCTTCTTCAGGAACCCATCCGCAGGCTTCCGACAGACGAGCTGCAGCGCCGCCTGGAGAGCCTAGGGGTGCCGAGCGGGCCGATCCGGCGCATCGACGAGGCGGCCGGCACGGAGCAGACCGCGGCGGTCGGGATCCTCGGGGTCACGCCGGAGGACGGGGTGCGCACGGTCGGCTTCCCGCTGTCCTTCGATGCCGTGCGCCCGCCGCTGGCCGGCCGCGGGCCGCGGCTCGGCGAACACAACGACATCCTCGGGGAAACCATGACATGCGCCTAGAGGGCTTGAAGAAGACGTTCGAGACGCTCCTGGTCGACGAACCGGCCGAGCATGTGCTGCGGGTCGCGATCAATCGCCCGCACGCTGCCAACTCGCTCAGCACCCGCATGGGCGAGGAACTGATCGAGGTGTTCAACGCGGTCACCTGCGTGCCGGAGGCCTATCGCTGCATCGTCTTCACGGCGGTCGGCAAGCGTGTGTTCTGCGCCGGGGCCGACCTCAAGGAACGCGACGGCATGAACGACGAGGCGTTTCAGCGCCAGCACTATCTTTTCGAGAGGATGATGCGGCAGATCTGGGAGTGCCCGGTGCCCGTCATCGCCGCGCTGAACGGCCATACGATGGCCGGCGGCCTCGAACTCGCCCTGAACTGCGACTTCGCCTACGCGGCAGACACCGCGCGGTTCGGCTTCCCCGAAGTCAGGCGCGGCATCATGCCCGGCGGCGCGGGAACGCAGCAGCTTCCGCGCAAGGTCGGCGAGGCCCGCGCCAAGGAGATAATCCTGACCGGCGAGCCGTTCAGCGCCGCGCAGGCGCTGGAATGGGGCGTCGTCAACCGGCTCTGCCCGGCGGATGCGCTGATGGACGAGGTGCTGAAGGCGGCAGGCCGCATCTGCGCCAACGCGCCCCTTTCCACGGCGCAGGCCAAGAAGGCGATCACCCACGGGCTCCAGATGGATGTCCGCACCGGCATGTTCTTCGAGATCGAGGCCTATTCCCGGCTGATCCCGACGCAGGACCGTCAGGAGGGCATCGCCGCCTTCGTGGAGAAGCGCGAGCCCGTCTTCAGGGGGCGGTGAGGTTTCGCGAGGCGAGGAGGAGCAACCGATGCAGCGAAAGGGCATCGCCGGGCCAACGCGGACGCGGGGCGCCCTGTGCACGCCGCCGGCAACGGAGAAGACGCATGCGTGAACGCGCCCATATCCGCGAGGTCGGGCCGCGCGACGGGCTGCAGATGGTCAGGACCATCCTGCCCGCCGCCAGGAAGCTCGAATGGTGCCGGGCCGTCGCTGAGGCCGGCATCCGGGAGATCGAGGTGACGTCCTTCGTGCCCGCGGCGGTGCTGCCGCAGTTCGCCGACGCCGCCGAGGTCGCTCGCGGCGCGCTGGCGATAGAGAATATCCGTCCCTCCGCGCTCGTTCCCAACCTGAAGGGCGCGGAGCTGGCGCTCGGGCTCGGCATGCCCGTCGTCGCCTATGTGCTGTCGGCGAGCGAGGCGCACAATCTCGCCAATGTCCGGCGCACGACGGACGAGTCGCTGGCCGATTTCGCCCGCATCGTCGCTGCCCGCGATGCCGCGGCGGGGCCGCGCGCCGCGCTTGCCGGCTGCATCGCGACGGCATTCGGCTGCACCATCCAGGGCGAGGTGCCCGAGAGCCGCGTCATCGAGATCGCCGGGCGATACGCGCAGATGGGCGCGGACGAGATCGTCGTCGCCGACACGGTCGGTTACGGCGATCCCGCCGCCGTGCGGCGGATCATGAAATCGGTTCTCTCCGCCGTCGCGCCGTTGCCGGTCGCCTGCCATTTCCACGACACGCGCGGGCTTGGCCTCGCCAACGTGACGGCCGCGGTGGAGGCCGGTGTCCGCGCCTTCGACGCCTCGCTCGGGGGGCTGGGCGGATGCCCGTTCGCCCCCGGCGCGACCGGCAACATCGACACCGAGGACACGGCCTTCCTTCTCGAGCAGCTGGGATTCGACACCGGCGTCGACGTCGAGGCGCTGGTCGCCTTTCGCCGCCGGGTCGAGGAATGGCTGCCGGAGGAACATTTCTCGGGCGCGATCGCGCGGGCGGGCCTTCCCAGGACATACAGGGGGACGCTTCAGTCATGACCATGCATGAGATCGCCGCGCAGCGGCACGGCATGACGGGTTTCGCCACGGTGGCGCTGGGCGAGGACTATCCGGAGCTGCGCGACGGCATCAGGCGGATCTGCCGCGCGTTTCCCGGCGACTACTGGCGCGGGCTGGACGACGAGCGCGGCTATCCGACCGCGTTCGTGCAGGCGCTGACGGATGCCGGCTATCTCGGCGCGCTGATCCCGGAGGAATATGGCGGCTCCGGCCTTCCGTTGCGCGCCGCCGCGGTCATCCTCGAGGAGATCAACGCCAGCGGCTGCACCGCGAGCCCGGCGCATGCGCAGATGTACATCATGGGCACGCTCCTGCGGCACGGCAGCGAGACGCAGAAGCGGAAGTACCTGCCGGAGATCGCATCGGGAAGGCTCAGGCTGCAGGCGTTCGGCGTCACCGAGCCGAACACGGGATCCGACACGACGCAACTGAGGACGCGGGCGGTCCGCAACGGCGACCACTATGTGGTCAACGGCCAGAAGGTGTGGACGTCGCGCGCCCTCCATTCCGACCTGATGCTGCTTCTGGCGCGCACGACCCCGGCCGAAGAGGTCGCCAGGCGCACCGAGGGCCTGTCCGTGTTCCTCGTCGATCTTCGCGAGGCACGCGGCAACGGCGTCGAGATCAAGCCGATCAAGGCACTCATCAACCACAACACGACCGAGATATTCATCGAGGACCTGAAGGTGCCGGCCGGGAACCTGATCGGCGAGGAAGGGCAGGGCTTCCGCTACATCCTCGACGGCATGAACGCCGAGCGGATCCTCGTGGCCTCGGAATGCGTCGGCGACGGGCGCTGGCTGCTCGGGCGCGGGGTGGCCTATGCCCGCGAGCGGCAGGTCTTCGGCCGGCCCATCGGCCAGAACCAGGGAATCCAGTTTCCGCTGGCGCACGCCCATGCCGAGCTCGAAGCGGCGGACATGATGTGCCGCAAGGCGGCTGCCCTGTTCGACGCGGGCCTGCCCTGCGGCGCCGACGCCAACATCGCCAAGATGCTCGCGTCCGAGGCGACGTGGAAAGCCGCCGACACGACGCTGCAGACCTTCGGCGGCTTCGGCTATGCGCAGGAATACGACATCGAGCGCAAGTGGAGGGAAGTGAGGCTCTACCAGACCGCGCCCATCTCGACCAACATGGTGCTGGCCTATGTCGCGCAGCACGTCCTCGGGCTCCCGAGATCCTACTGAGGCGGACCGCACATGACAGGCATCACCCGCAGGCTGGGCGAGTTCGTCGCCGCACTCCGCTACGAGGACATCCCTGGGCGGTGCCTCGATGCCGCGCGGATCGGGATCGCCGATTGCATCGGCGTCATGATCGCCGGCGCGGCCGAGGAGGCTCCGCGCATCGTGTCCGGCATGCTCAGCGAATCCGGCGGGGATTTCCTCGCACCGGAAATTCCCTCCGGCCGGTCTCTTCCGGCGCGCGACGCCGCCCTCGTCAACGGCGTGGCCGCGCATGTGCTGGATTTCGATGACGTGGCGCTGTCGGCCCATCCCAGCGCCGTTCTGGTTCCCGCCATCCTCGCCGCGGGCCACGGCGTGGGCGCGAACGGCGAGGCCGCGCTCGCGGCCTATGTGGCGGGCTATGAGGTCTGGGCCCAGCTCCAGGCCCTGGAGCCGGGACAGCTGCACGACCGCGGCTTCCATCCGACGGCGGTGCTCGGCACCGTCGCTGCGGCGGCGGCCTGCGCCAGCCTTCATCGCCTCGATCCCGGCGAGGCGGCGGCCGCGCGGCGCAGTCGGGCGTGCTGGCCGCCGAGCTCGTCCGGAACGGGTTCACGGCGTCGCCGGACGCGATCGAGCATCGCGCCGGCTTCCTTGCCGCGCATTCGCCTTCCGGGAAGCCGGCGATCGCCGCCGAACCCGACATCGGCCGCGTCTGGCGGCTCGAGCGAAGCGGCGTCAACATCAAGCGCTATCCGACCTGCTACGCGACCCATCGCGCCATCGACGGCCTGCTCGGGCTGGTCGTCGAGCATGACCTCGGCGCGGCGGACGTCGCCGAAATCCGCGTGCTCACCGGGGGCACGCAGCACCGCATGCTGCGCAACCCGCGGCCGCAGACCGGGCTCGAAGCCAAATTCAGCATGGAGTTCGCCATGGCGGCGGCGCTGATCGCGCGCCGCGTCACGCTGGCCGAGCTGGACGACGATTTCGTGCGCCGCGCGGATGTGCAGGCCGCTTTCGGCAAGACCAAGGTGACGACGACCGAGGAACGCATGCAGGGCGACGAGACCTTCGCGCCGTTCGACCAGATCGCGGTGACGCTGGCGTCGGGCGAGGTGGTGGACCATCCGCCGATAGCGCATGCCAGGGGCAACTGGATCAGGCCTCTGACGGCCGGCGAACGGAGAGAGAAGTTCATCGCCTGCGCCCGGCCGGTGCTGGGAGAGGACCACGCCGGGCGGCTGTGGGACGCGCTGCGCGACCTGGACGGGCTCGCTTCGCTGCGCGATCTCTCCTTCTCCGCCGGCGGGATGCAGGCCTGCATTGAGGAAAGGATTCCCGCATGACCCGGATATGGCACCAGTCCGTCAACGAGCTCGCCCACCTGACGGCCTACAAGACGGCGCTGGAGACCCATGCGCTGAACATCCTGCAGGGGGAGGCGACGGTCGAGGTCCACGGGCTGGCCCCGGGCACCTATGGCGGGGCCTCTCCCTCCGACGCGCTGGGCGATGCGCTGACCTATCACCGCTGCCTGGCGCAGGTGATCGACCTTGCGATCCGCGCCGAGCGGGAAGGTTACGACGCGTTCGTCATCGGCTCCTTCAGCGAGCCGTTCCTGCGCGAGATACGCACGGCGGTCGACATACCCGTCGTCTCGCTGACGGAATCCGCCCTGCTGACCTCGCTGACGCTCGGCCGCGGCATAGGGCTGATCTCCAACGCGCCGAACGTCCAGTGGATGGCGAGAAGCTCGGTAAGGAAGCATGCGCTCGGCGACCGCGTCGTCGATGTCGTCTCGCTCGATCCCGCGGTCGACGAGTTCGAGCTGGTGGCCGCCTATTCCGACCCGGCCCCGGTGGTGGAGAACTTCGTCGCCGCCGCCAGACGCCTGATCGCGCAAGGCGCGGATGTCATCGTGCCGGCGGAAGGGGTTCTGGCGCGGCTGCTGTCGCAGGCGGGTCTCGTCCGCATCGATCGCACCCCCGTCGTCGACGTGTTTGCCGCCGCATGGGCACAGGCCCTCATGCTCGTGAGGCTCTGGAAATCGACCGGACTGCGGGTCGGCCGCGAATGGGAGTATCGGCGGAGTACGAAATAGGCTTGACATTTGTTCTTGGAAACGCTTCCAATATATCCGGAAAGCGATGACCCGGAAGGGGCATTTCAAGGTGGAGGAGGAGGCGACAGGCGCAGCGTGAAAACGAGCTGTTTGCCTGTCACTGTCACAAAACAGCGCTTTCTGTGGAAGTTTTCGATCTTTGCCGGCACTCGATGACGATGCGTCCAAAGATCGGCTTCTTGAAAGAAACGTTTCCATTTTATAGCGTCTCTTCGGGAGCGCACGGACGGGAGGACTGGAATAATGAAGAGAATCATCGGCCTTGCGGCATCGGTGTCGATGCTCGCCACCGCCGCCTATGCGGACATCAAGATCGCGTTCCTGGACACGCTTTCCGGCCCGACCGGCCCGGTGGCCGAGAACGGGTTGACGACGTTCCAGCTCGCGGCGGAACATATCAACGCGGCCGGCGGCATCAACGGAGAGCCGGTCGAGATCAAGGTCTACGACAATGGCGGCACGTCCGACGGCACCGTGATCCAGCTCCAGAAGGCCATCGACGACGGCGCGCGCTATGTGATGGTCGCCAACGGCTCCGCCCTGGCGGCGGCGCTCCTCGACGGCGTCAACAAGCACAATACGCGCAATCCGGGGGAGGAGGTGCTCTATTTCAACTGGGGAGCGTCCGCACCCGAGTTGACCAACGAAAACTGCTCGTACTGGCATTTCCGCTTCGCGGCGCATTCGGGCATGGCGGTGAACGCGCTGACGGACTTCGTCAAGAACAGGCCGGAGATCAGGAAGGTCTACCTCATCAACCAGGACTACGTGTTCGGCCGCTCGGTCATGGAGGCGGCGATCGCGCAGTTGAAGGACAAGCGCCCCGACGTCGAGATCGTCGGCAACGAGCTGCACCCGCTGAGCAAGGTCCAGGACTTCACCCCCTACGTCCAGAAGATCATCACCTCGGGCGCCGACGCGGTCATCACCGGCAACTGGGGCCAGGACATGGTCCTGCTCGTCAAGGCGGCCGCGGACTCCGGCGCGAAGATGCCTTTCCTGACCGTCTTCGGCGGCTCCCGCGGCACCATCGCGGCGCTGGGCGAGGCGGCGGTGGGCAAGCTGCACTTCGTCAATGAGGGCACCAACAACATGGATGTTCCCGAGGAGCAGGCGAGCCTCGTGGCGGAGTACAAGGAGCGCTTCCCGCAGTACGACTATCTCTACCATCGCAACGCGACGCTCCTGTACATGCTGAAGAAGGCGGCCGAGCAGGCGGGATCGACAGATCCGCTCGCGGTCGCGAAGGCGCTCGAAGGCCTGGCCTTCGACGATGCCTACGGCCCGGTGACGATGCGCGCCTCCGACCACCAGTTGCAGACGAACCTCTACGTCAGCGTCGTGGCGGATGACGTGAAGGTCACCTCGGACGGGACCGGGTACGGGTGGAAGCTGGTCGACGGCGGCGAGGTCACGGCCGCGGATGCCGAGATGCCCACGACCTGCAAGATGGAGCGGCCGCAGTAGGCGCACCACCATCGGCAAGGCGCCCCCCGGCGCCATGCCACCCCGCGCCGCCGCGCGCCC
>JAEZXF010000455.1 GCA_023419995.1 Pseudomonadota bacterium
GATCACTGCCTTGGCGGTTACGCCCCAGCAGGATTTCTGAACGCTTTCGTCCATGTCAGTCCTGTCTTCAGTTTCGCCTCGATCCCGATTGCGGCACGGGAACAAGCCGCGACGGCCCCACCCGTCAGGGCCGCTTGATAGCCCTTCGGCACCGCTTTCGCAATGCACAAAAAGGCGAAAGCAAGGCAGGCGAACCCTTGCGACGCGACGCGGACGCTCAAAGTCTCGTAAAATCAAACGATTAGATTGACCGGTCCTGTTGACGATTTATCAACCTTCAAGGCGAAACCGCGGCAGGCTCAATCGGGCAGGATCCGGTCGATCCGGCCGGTGAGGCGATAGGCGGCAAGCCCGATCCACTCGCGAATCGCGATCGACAGATTCGCGATCGAATCCAGCGTGTTATCCTGCGCCAGGCCGAGGGTTTCCGTGCCTGCCGTGCGATAGTCCGCCGGCCACGGCACGACCGAGAACCCCGCTTTCCGGAACAGGCCGACTGAGCGCGGCATGTGGAAGGCGGAGGTGACGAGAAGCCACGTCTCGCCCGGTTGCGGCCGTACCAGCTCACGGGTGAACTGGGCGTTCTCGTGCGTGTTGCGCGAGCGGTTCTCCAGCACCAGCCGCCCGGGCTCGACGCCCAGGGCGGCGAGCAGCCGCGGCGCGGTATCGGCGTCGCCCTCGCCTTCGAGCACGAGCGTGCCGGTGCCGCCGGTGACGACGACGCGGGCGTCGGGATAGCGGCGGGCAAGGATCGCCGTCTCCACGAAGCGGTCGCCCGAGGCGTTCAGCTCGTAGCCGCCGCGCGCCAGGTTGACCGCCCCCTCGAAGCCGCCGCCGAGGACGATGATGCCGGCAACGGCCGCGGGCGCGGGATCCGGCCGCGGGAAGCGGTCTTCCAGCGGATGGAGGAGGACGGCGCCGAGGCTGCTCCACGCGCCGAGAGCCAGCACGACGAGGCCCGCCGAAGACAAGAGCAGCCCGAGCCGCCGGACGCGGAACAGGGTGAGGACGATGCCGGCGAGGACGAGGATGCCGACCAGGTTGACGGGTTGAACGACGACCCAGAAGATCTTGGAAAGAAAGAAGAACATGCCGCCTCAATCCTCTGGTGGCGGCGACGCGGAGGCATCGGAGCGTGGCTGAAAGGGAAGCGCGCGCGTGATGGCGGCGAGCGAGGCTTCGGCCTCGGCCCGGCTCATGCCCATGCCGAAGGTGCGCCTGCCGCCGCGTGCCTCGTATTCGATCGCGGAGAGCGGCAGCCCGTTGTCGCCCTTCTTGCTGCCGCTGATGATGCGGAAGCCGCCGACCTCATCGAGCGGGTACATGCGCTTGCGCTGGACGAAGCCGAAGCCGATCGAGTGGACCAGCGCGCCGGCGGTGATGAACAGGCGCTCGGAGCCGATCAGGTTCCACAGCAGGACGCCCAGCGCCCCGAGGCCCCCGAGCGTCCAGATCGAAACCCAGACGAGCAGGAACAGCGAGACGACGACGTTGCCGCTGCGCAGGATCTGCGTCAGCGCGAAATACTCGCCGGCGCCCCAGCCGCCGAGCCAAACCATCAGGAAGAGAATGACGACGATGTTGCGCCGCGCGGGGTTGTAGATGCCGAGCCCGTCGAGCGGCTCGCTGATGATGATGCGGGAATCGGGCGCAATCGCCCGCCACTCGCCGCTTTCCCTGACCTGTGGCACCCGCGCCATGCGCATCCTTCCCGCCCGAATCCGCGGCGAGGATAGCAGAACGGCACGGGATCGCCCGCCGTTTCATCAGGCGGCGAAGCGATCCGTCACGCCGGGCGCGGATTGCGTGCGGGAACGGGCCCCGAAGCTACCACCACTTCTCCGGCTCGAAGCGGCCGGCGGCCTTCTCGAACACGTGGGCGGCCGCGAACAGCGTCTCCTCGTCGAACGGGCGGCCGATGAGCTGCAGGCCGAGCGGCAGGCCCTTGCCGTCGAGGCCGGCCGGCACGGCGATGCCGGGGAGGCCGGCCATGTTCACGGTCACGGTGAAGATGTCGTTCAGGTACATCTTGACCGGGTCGGCGGCGAGCTCCTGGTCGGCCACGCCGAAGGCGGCCGAAGGGGTCGCCGGCGTCAGGATGGCATCGACGCCGGCGTGGAAGACGTCGTCGAAATCCTTCTTGATCAGCGTCCGCACCTTCTGCGCGCGGACGTAGTAGGCGTCGTAGTAGCCGGCCGACAGCACGTAGGTGCCGATCATGATGCGGCGCTTGACCTCCTTGCCGAAGCCCTCGGCGCGGGTCCGCTCGTACATGTCGACGATGTCGCGGCCGGGCACGCGCAGGCCGTAGCGCACGCCGTCGTAGCGGGCGAGGTTGGACGAGGCTTCCGCCGGCGCGACGATGTAGTAGGCCGGCAGGGCGTATTTCGTGTGCGGCAGCGAGATGTCCACCACCTCGGCGCCGGCGTCCCTGAGCCAGGCGATGCCCTGGCTCCACAGCGCCTCGATCTCGTCCGGCATGCCGTCGACGCGGTACTCGCGCGGAATGCCGATCCTCAGGCCCTTGAGCGAGCGGCCGAGCGCGGCCTCGTAGTCGGGCACCGGGCGGTCGACGGAGGTGGTGTCCTTTGGATCGACCGAGGCCATCGACTTCAGGAGGATCGCGGCGTCGCGGACGGCGCGGGCGATGGGGCCGGCCTGGTCGAGCGACGAGGCGAAGGCGATGATGCCCCAGCGCGAGCAGCGGCCGTAGGTCGGCTTGATGCCGACCGTGCCGGTGAAGGCCGCGGGCTGGCGGATGGAGCCGCCGGTGTCGGTGGCCGTGGCCCCGGCGCACAGGCGCGCGGCGACGGCGGCGGCCGAGCCGCCCGACGAGCCGCCGGGCACGAGGTCGAGGTTCGAGCCCTTTGCGCGCCACGGGTTCTTGACCGGGCCGTAATAGGAAGTCTCGTTCGACGAGCCCATGGCGAACTCATCCATGTTGAGCTTGCCGAGCATGACCGCGCCGTCGGCCCACAGATTGGCCGTCACCGTCGATTCGTAGCGCGGCTTGAAGCCGTCGAGGATGTGGCTCGCCGCCTGGGTATGGACGCCCTCGGTGCCGAAAAGGTCCTTGATGCCGAGTGGGATGCCCTCGAGCGCCCGTATCTCCCCCTTGGCCTCGCCCCCGGCGAGCCGGGCGTCCGACGCCTTCGCCATGGCGCGCGCCTTGTCGTGGGTGACCGCGACATAGGCGTTGAAGGCCGGGTTGAAGGCGTCGATCGCCGACAGGTAGGCCTCGGTCAGCTCGGTGGCCGAAATCTCCTTGCCGCGCAGCCTGGCGCGCGCCTCGGCGATGGTGAGATGGGTAAGATCGCTCATCAGGACAGCTTCTTTTCGTAGAATCGAGAATAGCCGGAATCGGGATAGTCGAGCACGGCGCCGCAGACGGTGAACCCGCCGTGCTCGTAGACGCGCCAGGCGGCCTCGAAGCCCGGCGCCTCGCCCGTCTCCAGCACCAGCCGCGGCAGGCGCCGCGCGCGGGCGAGCCCCTCGACCTCGGCCAGAAGGCGCGAGCCGACGCGCCGGCCGCGCATGTCGGGCGCGGTGTACATGCGCTTGACCTCGCCGAGGCCAGCCTCGTGCTGCTTGAGGGAGGCCATGCCGACCGCCCGGCCGGCCCCGTCGCGGGCGACGAAGACGGTCACGGACGGCTCCGCCATCTCCTCGGCGGTCATCTGGAACTGGAACTCGCGCGGCGTCAGCGGCATCATGTAGGCGTTGAGCTCGGCCACCATGCGCCGCACGTCGTCCTGCAACGGCGTCTCCGCGGCGATGGAAATCGGCATCGCCCTACTCCACCACCTTGGGGACGAGGAAGAAGTTCTCTTCGGTGGCGGGCGCGTTGGCGACGATGTCGGCGACCTTGCCGCCGTCGGTGACGCCGTCCTCGCGCTTCTTCATCGCCATGGGGATCACCGAGGTCATCGGCTCGACGCCCTCGACGTCGACCTCGGAGAGCTGCTCGACGAAGCCGAGGATGACGTTCAGCTCGCCGGTCATGCGGCTCGCCTCCTCCTCGGTCACGGCAATGCGGGAAAGCCGCGCCACGCGCTTGACGGTGTCGATGTCGACGGACATGGGGTGCTCCGGCGAAAGGTGGGAAAATCTCTCACCGGGCTATAGCGGCGCGGCCCCACCAGCGCAACAGGCGCAGCGCAACACGGGACGCCGGTTCGGCGGCGGCGACAGGCCTAAAGCTCGAACGGCTCGCCGACGCGCGGCACCAGCACCTTGGTGTCGGCCCCTTCCATCCCGTCGAGGAACTTCCCGGCGGTCTGGTCCAGCAGGCCGAAGGTGGCGTAGTGGGCCGGAATCACCGTCTCGAACGCGAAGAAGCGCCGGCAGGCGAGCGCGGCCACCGCGCCGCCCATGGTGAACCGGTCGCCGATCGGCACGATGCCGATCCGGGGCGCATGCAACTCGTTGATGAGCGCCATGTCCGAGAAGATGTCGGTGTCGCCCATGTGATAGAGCGAGCCGCCGTCCGGGAAATGCAGGATCAGCCCGAGCGGATTGCCGAGATAGGTGTTCTTCCCGTCCTCCTGCCCGGCGGACGACGAATGCAGCGCCTGCACGAAGGTGACGGTGAAGCCGCCGCAATCGACCGTGCCCCCGGTGTTGCCGGGATTGACGCGCGTGTCGCTGACGCCCTGGCCGACAAGGTGCATGCATAGCTCGAAATTGGCGACGAGCTGGGCGCCGGTATGCTTCAGGATCGCCGCCGCGTCGCCGACATGGTCGTTGTGCCCGTGGGTGAGCAGGACATGGGTCGTGCCCTCGGCCGGGTCCTTCCAGCCCTTCCCCCACGACGGGTTGCCCGACAGAAACGGGTCTATGAGGATCTTCGCGTCGCCCGTCTCGACGGCAAAGGCCGAATGGCCGTACCAGGTCAGCTTCATCGCAAGCTCTCCCGTTCTCGCTTTCAGTGACGCGGCAAGATAGAAGCACGTTTCGGCAAGTCAAAGAGGCAGGAACGAAAAATGCCCGTTATCGACATCGGCGCGGTTCCGGCCCTCATCCCGCATGGCGGCACGCTAGCCGGAATCGACCTCGGGACCAAGACGATCGGCCTCGCCGTCTCCGATGCCGGCCTGTCCTTCGCCCACCCGCGGCCCGTCATCGCCCGCCGCAAGTTCACCCTCGACGCGCAGGCGCTTCTCGCGGCGCTGGAGAAGGAGAAGGCGGCCGCGATCGTCGTCGGGCTGCCGGTCAACATGGACGGCTCGGAGGGTCCGCGCGCCCAGGCGACGCGCGCCTTCGTGCGCAACATGGAGAAGCTGACCCCCCTGCCCTTCGTCTATTGGGACGAGCGGCTGTCGACGGTAGCGGCCGAGCGGGCGCTGATCGCGATGGACGTGTCGCGCAGGAAACGCGACGAACGGATCGATTCCGCCGCCGCCGCCTTCATTCTGCAGGGAGCGCTCGACCGGCTTCTATCTCTTTAGTTTTCCGCAGTTCCGGGCGGAAAGCGGTCTCGTAGTTTTCCTGGATCGCGGTCGAGCGCAGCCCGCTCCACCACGCGGCGATCTCGCGACGCTTGCGCAGGCCGTAGATCGAGAAGATCAGCGCGGTGTCGATGATGCAGGCGCGCGCCACCAGCGGCGGGATGGTGGCGGGGTCGATGCCGAGGATGTCGGCGTAGAAGCCGAAGGCGTAGTCGTGCACCGCGCGGGAGAGGAACAGCATGCCGAAATTGATGTCGTGGTACGACAGGTAGTACCAGCCCCAGAAGAGGCCCATCGGCACCGCCCAGAACACCAGGATGTAGCGCATCGTGCTGCCTCCACGCAGAACGCCGCGCCGGAAACGCGACTCCGGCGACAGTGAACGTCGGTGCCCTTAACGGCAACGGAAACCATTCGTTAAGGTTAACGGGCCGGCAACCATGTGGACAAATAGTGACGGCCGGCGCGCCGCGATCCCGTTCGCGACGGCAACGCGCGGAGGTTCAGCCGAGTTCCGGGTAGAGCGTCTCGAGGATGGCGCGGCTGTCGTGGCGGGCGTCGAGCATGCCGTAGCTCGACCGCCACTGGCCCGCGAGGCGCGACTCGACGAAGGCGTCGGCGATCCGCCCTGCCCCGAGCCGGCGCAGCTCGGCAGCGGCCGCCGAGAGCGCGAGCTGCTCGGTCAGGATGCGCGCCGAGCCCTCGTCGGAGGACGCGACCTGGAGCGCCGCGCGCAGCACGCCCAGCACGCCCTTTCCGGCAGCCCCGAGATCGCGGCCGATGCCGGCCAGGACTTCCTCGAACAGGCCGGGCGCGCGGCCGAGGACGCGCAGCACGTCGAGCGCCATGACGTTGCCCGAGCCTTCCCAGATGGCGTTGACCGGGGCCTCGCGATAGTGGCGGGCGAGGTTGCCGTCCTCGATGTAGCCGTTGCCGCCCATGCACTCCATGGCCTCGTAGACCAGCGGCGGCGTGATCTTGCACACCCAGTACTTGACCACCGGCGTCATGGCGCGGGCGAACGCCGCCTCGGCCGGGTCGGACGCGGCCTCGTCGAAGGAGCGGGCAAGCCGCATCGACAGCGCGGTCGCCGCTGCGACGTCGAGCGCCATGTCGGCCAGCACGCGCTGCATCAGCGGCTGGTCGGAAAGGATCGCGCCGAACACCCTGCGGTGGCGGGTGTGGTGGACGGCCTCGGCAAGCGCGGCGCGCATGATGCCGGCGCTGGCGACCGCGCAGTCGAGGCGCGTCAGCGTCACCATGTCCATGATGGTGCGGATGCCCTTGCCGGGCTCGCCGACCATCTCGGCCAACGTCCCCTCGAACTCGACCTCGGAGGAGGCGTTCGAGCGGTTGCCGAGCTTGTCCTTCAGGCGCTGGAAGCGCAGCCCGTTGTGGCCGCCATCCTCGCGGATGCGCGGCACGAGGAAGCAGGAAAGCCCCTCCTCGGCCTGCGCCAGCATCAGGAAGGCGTCGGACATCGGCGCCGACATGAACCATTTGTGGCCGTCGAGCACGTGGAAGCGGTTGCCGTTGCGGCGCGCCCGCGTGGTGTTGGCCCGGACGTCGGTGCCGCCCTGCTTCTCGGTCATGCCCATGCCGAGGGTGAGGCCGGACTTCTGCGCCATCGGCTTGTGCGACTGGTCGTACTTGCGCGACATGATGCCGGGCGCCCATTCGCGGAACAGGCGGGGGCTCGCCATCAGCGCGGCGAGCGAGGCGTTGGTCATGGTGATCGGGCACAGGTGCCCGCATTCGAGCTGCGCCGTCATGTAGAAGCGCGCGGCGCGCGCCTGGTGGCGGCGGCCGGCCTCCGCGGGCGTGTTCTCCCATGGCGAGGCATGCAGGCCCATCGCCACCGACCGGCGCATCAGGGCGTGATAGGCCGGGTGGAAATCGACCACGTCGATCCTGTGGCCCTGCCGGTCGTGGGTCCGGAGCTTCGGCGTCTCGGAATTGGCGAGGCGCGCGAGCTCCTGCGCCTCGGAGGAGCGGACATAGCGGCCGACCTGCTCCAGATCGCGGCGCACGGCGTCGGGCCAGCGCTCGGCGAACTGCACGAGGAGCGGATCCCCACGCCAGGCGCTCGACCCGGTAAACGGCGGGCTCTGGTTGGTTACCTCGTGTGTCACGGCGGGGCCTCCCCAAGGCGGACGATTCAGGAGCGTGGCGCACTGTTACAGGCAAAACGCGGCACAGTGCGAGGAAATTCCGGTGGATGCGCGCATGCGGCCTTGCCCATGGGCCGGGTCATGCCTATAGCACGGCTTTACCATGACAGCGCGCGCGCCCTTCCCGCTTTATCCCCACCGACACCTTCTCGGCATCAACGGCCTTTCCCCCCTGGACATCGAGCTTCTGCTCGACCGCGCCGACGACGCGGTGGCCCTGTCGCGCCAGAAGGAGAAGAAATCCTCCACCTTGCGCGGCCGCACCCAGATCAACCTGTTCTACGAAGCCTCGACGCGCACGCAGTCCTCGTTCGAGCTGGCGGGCAAGCGGCTCGGCGCCGACGTGATGAACATGGCGGTCGCCTCGTCCTCGGTGAAGAAGGGCGAGACGCTGATCGACACCGCCATGACGCTGAACGCGATGCGGCCGGACATCCTCGTCATCCGCCATTCCTCGGCAGGCGCGGCGGCGCTGCTGGCGCAGAAGGTCGGCTGCTCTGTGGTCAATGCCGGCGACGGCGCGCACGAGCACCCGACCCAGGCGCTGCTCGACGCGCTGACTATCCGCCGCGCGCGCGGCCGCATCGCCGGCCTCACCGTCGCGATCTGCGGCGACGTCTCGCATTCGCGCGTCGCACGCTCCAACATCATCCTGCTCAACGCGCTCGGCGCGCGGGTGCGCGTGGTCGCGCCCTCGACGCTGCTGCCGTCGGGCATCACCCAGATGGGCGTCGAGGTGTTCAACGTCATGA
Source organism: Pseudomonadota bacterium (assembly GCA_023419995.1). GTDB lineage: Bacteria > Pseudomonadota > Alphaproteobacteria > Rhizobiales > Rhizobiaceae > Aerobium. The sequence continues at coordinate 8,371 of JAEZXF010000455.1, forward strand.
AGGACGGGCTCGCGGGCGCCGACGTCGTCATGATGCTGCGCCTGCAGCGCGAGCGCATGGCCGGCGCCTACGTGCCCTCGGTGCGCGAGTACTTCCGCTACTGGGGCCTCGACGCCGAGAAGCTCAAGGCCGCCAAGGAGGACGCACTGGTCATGCATCCCGGCCCGATGAACCGCGGCGTCGAGATCGCCTCGGCCATCGCCGACGGGCCGCAGAGCGTGATCCAGGAGCAGGTCGAGATGGGCGTCGCCGTCCGCATGGCGGTGATGGAAGCGCTGCTCGACCCGCGCCGCAACGCGGACGAGGGAGGCGCGGCATGAGGATATTCCTTTCTAGCTTGCGCTGCCCCTCATCCGCCCTTCGGGCACCTTCTCCC
>JAEZXF010000538.1 GCA_023419995.1 Pseudomonadota bacterium
CAGGAGATGCGGCGGACCTGAGCATCATGGGGTATCTGCGCGACGGAATAGCGGTTTCGGGGCCGTTTTCAGCCCAAAAATGCCCCTCCGTCTTACCCAGCGGCACAGTCGCGCACCGGCATTATAAAATCAACACTTTCTTAACTAAGCGGCCGAATCTCCACAAACAGGGTAAATTTCCGCGCCGAAAGGCACGGAATCGTTCCGTCGCGGGGGATGCGGGAACCGGTCAGGCCGCGGCGGCCACGACGCGGTTGCGGCCGCCGTTCTTGGCCTCGTAGAGCGCGATGTCGGCGCGCTTCAGCATCGCCTCCACCGTGTCGGCGCCCGGCATCATCGCCGCCACGCCGACGCTGACCGTCACCGGGATGGTCTGGCCGTCCGCGCCGACGGCGAAGGGCGTGTCGGCGATCTGCGCCCGGATGCGCTCGGCGACCTTCTCGGCGATCGCGCCGTCGGTATCGGGCATGACGACGACGAACTCCTCGCCGCCCATGCGGCAGGCGAGATCGATGCCGCGGACGTTCTTGCGCAGCCGCGCCGCGAACTCGCGCAGCACCTCGTCGCCGACGTCGTGGCCCCAGGTGTCGTTGATCGACTTGAAGCGGTCGATGTCGGTGATCATCAGCGACAGCGGCCGGCGGCGGTTGTGCGCGCGCTCGAACAGCGTCGCGAGATGGCTGTCGAGATAGCGCCGGTTGTGCAGGCCCGTGAGCCCGTCGGTGACGGCCATCTCGATGGTCTGGGCGACGGAGGCGCGCAGGTGGTCGTTGTAGCGCTTGCGCTTCACCTGCGTGGCGAGGCGGGCGATCAGCTCGTGCTGGTCGATCGGGCGCACGAGATAGTCGTTGACGCCGAGCTCGAGGCCGCGCACCAGCCGCGCCTCCTCGCCTTCCTCGGCGAGCAGCATGATCGGCACGAAGCGGGTGCGGTCGAGCGTGCGGAGCTGCGAGCACAGCCGCAGCGGGTCGTAGTCGGCGAAGGAGGTCGAGACGATGACGCAGTCGAAGTCGCCGTCGGCCGTCTGGAAGAAGGCGGCGTTCGGGTCGGCGGCGACCGACAGCTCGCAGCGGCCGCGCAGCATCTTGGCGACGCGCTCGGCCGACGCCGCGCGCTCGTCGACCAGAAGCACGCGCGGCTGCGCCTCGGCCGCCGTGCTGCGGCGGCTGAGCAGTTCCTCGATGCCGATGTTGCGGGTGGTCGAGGCGCGCAGGCGCAGCTCGTCGGTCAGCGTCTTCAGACGCACCAGGTTCTTGACGCGGGTGACCAGCTGCAGGTCGTTGACCGGCTTGGTCAGGAAGTCGTCCGCGCCGACCTCGAGCCCGCGGACGCGGTCGGACGCCTGGTCGAGCGCGGTGACCATGACGACGGGGATGTGCTGCGTGGCCGGATCCGACTTCAGCCGGCGGCAGACCTCGAAGCCGTCCATGTCCGGCATCATCACGTCGAGCAGGACGACGTCGACCTTGCCGTTCTCGCAGGCTTCGAGCGCGTCGGCGCCGCTATAGGCGGGAAGCACCTCGAAGTACTCGGCCAGAAGCCGCGCCTCCAGGAGCTTCACATTGGCGGGAACGTCGTCGACGACGAGGATACGGGCTGTCATGACGCGGCATGCTCCCACACTGCAAGACGGGCGGACATCATGCGTCCCCCAGATAGGATTTGATCGTCTCGATGAACCGGGCCACCGAGATCGGCTTGGAAATGTAGGCCTCGCAGCCGCCCTGCCGGATACGCTCCTCGTCGCCCTTCATGGCGAAGGCGGTCACGGCGATGACGGGGATGGAGTGGAGCTCGTCGTCTTCCTTGAGCCACTTGGTGACTTCCAGCCCCGAGACCTCGGGAAGCTGGATGTCCATGAGGATCAGGTCGGGCCGGTGGGTGCGGGCGAGGTCGAGCGCCTCGAGGCCGTTGCGGGTGCGCACGGTCTCGTAGCCGGAAGCCTCAATGAGGTCGCGAAAGAGCTTCATGTTGAGCTCGTTGTCCTCGACGATCATCACCTTCTTCGGCATGGCCACCTACCCCGAACGAGGCTTTGCACCGCGGGCCGGACATCGCCGACCGACGGACCTCATGAAAATTCTCCACAACATTAGCGCGATTTGATTGACGAATGGCAAACCGCTTGCCCGCCATGCCGGCCTTGGGCTACAGCCTGCCCATGCACGCCTCCCGCCCCGCAACGATGAACGCCGAAGCCGCCGAGGGGCTCGCCATCGCCGCGCTCGGCCACATCGCGGCCGACCCGGTGCTCCTGCCGCGCTTCCTGGCGATCACCGGCATCGAGGCCGGCCAGATCCGGCAGGCGGCGCGCGAGCCCGGCTTCCTCGCCGGCGTCCTCCAGTTCCTGATGACGCACGAGCCGACGCTTTCCGCGTTCTGCGAGGCGAGCGGCCACGCGCCCGCCGCGGTCGGCGCGGCGCTGAGGGCGCTGCCCTTCGGCGACGACCGATTCGACATCGCGCCATGACCGTCGATCCCCAGACCCTTCTGCAGATCGAGGAGCTGTCGCAGGACGACCGGCCCCTGCTCGTCCTCGACGTGGACGACGTGCTGCTGCACTTCGTCGGGCCGCTCCTGCGCTATTTCGAGACGCAGGGCTGCGCGCTGCGGCTGCAGACGTTCCGGCTGTTCGGCAACGTGTTCGAGATCGAGTCGGGCGCGGCGGTGGAGAACGGCAGGGTTTCGGCGATGCTCGACGGCTTCTTCGGCGCGCAGACCGACTGGCAGACGCCGGTGGAGGGCGCCACGCAGGCGGTGGCGACCATCGCCCGCGACGCCGAGGTGGTGCTGCTGACCGCGATGCCGCACCGCCACCGCGACACGCGCCGCACCTTCCTCGACAGGCTTGGCCTGCCCTACCCGCTCCTGACCACGGAGATGGAGAAGGGTCCGGCCATCCACCGCCTGCGCGGCAAGACCGGGCGGCAGGTCGCCTTCGTCGACGACATGCCGCACAACCTCGCCTCCGCCCGCCGGGCGGTCGACGACGCGCACCTGTTCCACCTGATCGCCGACAACACGCTGCGCCCGCTCCTGCCCGAGCTGCCACACGACGCGGCGGTCGTCATGGACTGGACGGAGGCCGGGGCGCGGATCGCGAGCGCCCTGCGGATCTGACCGCGGCCGGCGGCGGCCGGAACCCGCACCGCCCTGGTCATGCGGGCCGGATCGCACGCTTTTCCGCGCGTCCCGACGCAAAGCCTGTTCTCCTTTCGCCGGACTGGCTCTAGGATCGTCCCCGTTCCCGTCGTGTCCATTCCGATGACCGCTGCCGCCCATCGTCCCGAGCATGGCTTCTGCCGCGATTGCCTGACGCCGCAGCAGGGCGCGCGGCTGCGCTGCCAGTCGTGCGGCAGCCCGCGCATCGCCCGTCACGACGAGCTCTACGGGCTGTCGCTGGCGCATATCGACTGCGACGCGTTCTACGCCGCGATCGAGAAGCGCGACCGGCCCGAGCTGCGCGACCGGCCGGTGATCGTCGGCGGCGGCAAGCGCGGCGTCGTTTCCACCGCCTGCTACATCGCCCGCATCAA
>JAEZXF010000007.1 GCA_023419995.1 Pseudomonadota bacterium
TCGTCGGCCCCAACGGCGCCGGCAAGTCGACCCTGCTCGCGCTGATGGCGCGGCTGCTGCCGCTGCAGAGCGGATCGATCCGCATCGCCGGCAAGCCCGTCGCCACCACGCCCGGGCGGGAGATGGCGCGGACCGTGGCGATCCTGCGCCAGGACCCCAGCGTGTCGAGCCGGCTGCGCGTGCGCGAGCTGGTCGGCTTCGGCCGGTTTCCGCACAGCCGGGGCCGCCTGACCGCGGAGGACCACCGCCTCGTCGACGAGGCACTGGAGCGGTTCGACCTGACGGCGCTCGCCGGCCGGTTCGCGGACACGCTGTCGGGCGGGCAGCGGCAGCGGGCGATGATCGCCATGGCCTACTGCCAGGGCTGCGACACGATGCTGCTCGACGAGCCGCTGAACAATCTCGACATGTTCTACGCCCGCGACCTGATGCGCACGCTGCGCATGGTGGCCGAGAACGGCGACAAGACCATCGTGGTGGTGCTGCACGACATCAACCACGCCGCCGCCCACGCCGACCGCATCGTCGCGCTGCGCGACGGGCGGCTCGTCGTCAACGACGCCACCGCCCGCGTTCTGGTGCCGGAGACGCTCGAGGCGATCTTCGGCTATCGCATGGAGGTCGCCACGGTGGACGGGCTGCCCGTGGTGCTGCACCACAGGTAGGCGGCCGGCCCTTCCATCTTCCCGGACGAAAAAGGGACGCCGGCGAAACGCCGGCGCCCCCTGGTCTGCGGGGTGTCCGTTCCCGGCTGGATCAGAACTTGAGCGCGGTCTGGAACGTGAAGGTGCGGCCCGGCGCGTAGACCGGATCGATGCCGCCGCGGGCGGTGCTCGCCGCGTAGCCGGCGCGCTCGTAGTAGGTCGCGTCGAACAGGTTGTCGACGCCGACGCGCACCGTCAGGTTCTCGTAGGAGGGCGGCGTCCATTCCGCATAGGCGTTGACCACGGTGTAGGACGGCTGCTCGTAGAAGGTTCCGATCGCCGCGATCCTGCCGGCCCAGGCGACGGTGGCGCCGAGCTTCAGGTGATAGTCGGGGATCTCGTGGTCGATGTAGAGCGTCGCCATGTCGCCGATCGGCATGAACGTCCCGCTGTCGGGCAGCATCGTCGCGCCGCCCGCCGTCACCTTGGCGTGGGTGTAGGTGGCGCCGATGCGGGTGTTGTCCCAGCGGTAGCTGGCGTTCAGCGTCACGCCGCGCGAACGGTGCTCCTCCGGGTCGTTGAGCAGCGTGTTGGTGGCGGTGGCCACGTCGTAAAGCGGCAGGCCGCGGATGCGGGTGTCGAACAGGGTGACGCCGGCGCTCCAGCTGTCGCCGCCGAAATTGGCGCCGACCTTGTAGTTCTGCGCCGTGCCGGTGTCGAAGTTCGGATCGGTGGCGAAGGCGTTGTTGCGGGCGTGGACGTAGCCGTAGTCGCCGAGGACGTAGCCGAGCCAGGTGCGCGACGCGCCGGCGAACACCTCGATGCCGTCGTTGAACCGGTAGGCAACCGTGGCGTTCAGGCTGCCGCCGCTGGCGGAGAAGGTGGTGCCGTCCCAGGCGGTGAAGCGGTGCCCGTCGTAGCGGCCGCCGGCCGAGACGGTGAAGCCGTTGTCGAACTCGAACCGGCCCTGGGTGAAGGCGCCGACCTGCGCGGTGTAGAAGTCGCGATAGCGGCGGTCGTTGTTGCCGTAGTTGTCGGTGAAGTAGTCGTGCCGGCCGAAATCCACGCCGGCGGTGATCTTGCCGTAGTCGACCGTGAAGGTGTTCTGGACCTTGCCGCCGTACAGGTCCTCCTCGAGGGTCATGTTGCCGTTCGTCCGCGCCTCGTAGTTGGTGCGCCAGTAGTCGTTCTTGGTGTAGTAGACCGTCGCCTCGGGGTCCCACAGGTCGGTCGGGGCCGTCGAGGTGTATTTCAGGTTGACGGCGTCGCGCGAGACCTCGAGCGGATGCACCGTGTCGCCGGCAAGGCCCATGTTCATCTTGATCAGGCGGTCGGCCTTGTCGCGGCCGCGCTCGTAGCCGAGGTCGAAGCGGTGCCCGTCGACCTCGTAGCCGAGCTTGCCGAGGATGTTGCGGGCGGCCGGCTCCGTGCCGAGGATCTCGAGTCCGTCGCCGCTCTTGTAGTTCTTGCCGGCCGAGCCGTGTCCCATCACGAACCAGTCGAAGCCCTCGTGGCGGCCGTAGGCGGCGGTGCTGCCGGAGAAGCCGCGGCCGTTGGTGCCCCAGGAAAGGCCGACGCGGCCGCCGAAGTTCCGGCCTTCCTCCAGCAGGTCGAGGGCGCCCACGGTTTCGTAGCGCACCGCGCCCGCGGCCGCGGCGAAGCCCGAATCGGCGGCGGCGGCGCCGGCCTCCACCTCGACGCGCTTGAGGAAGACGGGATCGATGACGTTGGAGCCGGTGTGGTGCCAGCTCGTCGCCGTCTGCGGCACGCCGTCGACGGTGACCGCGAGGTTGGACTGCTCCATGCCGAGGACGTGGATGCGCTTCGAGGGACCGCCGCCGCCGGACACCGTGACCGAGGAGGTGCGCGAGAACAGCTCCGACACGTCCGCCGGCTTCACCCTCTCGATGTCCTCCTGCGTCAGCACCGTGCCGCCGGTCGCCTCGGCATTGTCCTTGCCCTGGCTGATGACCGTGATCGTGTCGAGAACCGTCTCGTTCGCGCTGTTCGCTTCCTGCGCCTGGAGCGCGGTGGCCATCGCCAGCAGGGAGACGCCGGCGAAAGGAAGAAGTCTCATGAGCATCATCTGGTTGTTCCAACTGGTTCTCGGCGGAAAGCCGTCGGCTTCGCCGTTCAGGCTGCGTAGTCGGGGGCGGGAGGTGGCGCCGGAAGCCCGCTTCCGGCAGCGCCCGCGCCGCGCGATCAGGCCGGGAGGCGCCTACGGCGGTGCGGATGCATGGTCTGGTGAAGCGGTCTGCGGTTCATTTTCGGTTCGGCCCCTGCTCGTGCCTCCATCGTCCGGCCCGGCCTGCGACACAATCGACAGCCGGCGGCGACATGCTTGCCAGCCGCCCGGGCGGGGCATAAACTTGATAAAGGCAGTCATATATAGAGTTGACCCGTCGGCCGAGTCGAGGCGAAAGAGTTTGGCGAAACGGGCAAACATTTACGCGCGGGCGGCATGGCGCCGCGGCCGCCACTAGGGTTGCTTCATGCACTACACCCCGCACGATCTTTTCGTCGGCGCGCTCGAGAACGTCACGAACTGCACCACCAACACCAGCGAGCAGCAGATCTGGCCGAAGTTCATGCTGATGGTGCTGC
>JAEZXF010000062.1 GCA_023419995.1 Pseudomonadota bacterium
TGCTGAAGGAGCACCTTCACACCCGCGAGAAGGCCGGCCTGTTCGACATCTCGCACATGAAGCTCATCCTGGTGATCGGCCCCGAGGCGGCGAAGGCGCTGGCGTGCGCCTGCCCACTCGACCCGGCGGTGCTGGAGGAGAGCCAGTCGAAATACACCTTCCTGCTGAACGACCGGGCCGGCATCCTCGACGACCTGATCGTCACCCGGCTCGGCGACGAGCGCTTCATGGTCGTCGCCAATGCCGGCAACGCCGCCGCCGACGCCGCGCGCATGACCGAGGTGGCGCAGGCCTTCGACGCCACGGTCGAGCCGCTCGACCGCGTCTTCCTCGCGCTTCAGGGGCCGGCCGCGGAGGCCGCGCTGGCAAAGGCGGGCCTGTCGCTCGGCCATCTGACCTTCATGCACGGCGTCGAGCCGAAGCCGGGCTGGTTCGCCAGCCGCTCGGGCTACACCGGCGAGGACGGTTTCGAGGTGGCGCTGCCGCTGGACCAGGCCGAAGCCTTCGCCACCGCGCTCGTCGCCGACGAGACCGTCGAATGGATCGGCCTCGCCGCGCGCGATTCGCTCCGGCTCGAAGCGGGGCTGTGCCTGCACGGGCAGGACATCACGCCCGACACCACGCCGGTCGAGGCCGGACTGATGTGGGCGATCGCCAAGCCGGTGCGCGAAGCGGGCGGCTTCATCGGCGCGGAGGCGCTGAAGGCGGCGATCGCCGCCGGACCGCAGAGGAAGCGCGTCGGGCTGAAGCCGGAAGGCCGCCAGCCCGTGCGCGCCGGCGCCGAACTGTTCGACGCCGACGGCAACCCCGCCGGCACCGTCACCTCCGGCGGCTTCGGCCCCTCGGCCGGCGCGCCGGTGGCGATGGGCTATGTCGCAGCGGCGCTCGCCCAGCCCGGAACCCAGCTTTTCGCGGAGGTGCGCGGCAGCCGCGTGCCCGTCGCCGTCCACCCCCTTCCCTTCACGCCGCATCGCTACCGCAAAGGATGATCCTCATGGCAACGATCTACTACACCGAAGACCACGAATGGCTCAGCGTCGAAGGCGGCATCGCGACGGTCGGCATCACCGACTACGCGCAGGAGCAGCTCGGCGACCTGGTCTTCGTCGAGCTTCCCGAGGTCGGCCGCGGGCTCTCCAAGGGCGACGCGACCGTGGTGGTCGAGTCGGTGAAGGCGGCGTCCGACGTCTATGCCCCCGCCGACGGCGAGATCACCGCAGTCAACGAGGCACTGGCCTCCGACCCGTCGCTGGTTAACACCGCGCCGCATGCCGGCGGCTGGCTGTGGAAGCAGACCCTCGCAGACGAGAGCCAGCTCGAAGGCCTGATGGACGAGGCCGCCTACAAGGCCCATATCGGCTGAGGAACACGCAATGACCGAAAGACAGACAGGCTTCATCGACCGCCATGTCGGCCCCCACGCCGCGGACGTGCGGGCCATGCTGGCGACGCTGGGCGTCCCCTCGCTGGAAACGCTGATCTCGCAGACCGTGCCGCAGTCGATCCGGCTCGACCGGGCGCTCGACCTACCGGCCCCCGCGAGCGAGGCCGAGGCGCTGGCCGCGCTTTCCGAAAAGATGAACCGGAACAAGGTGCTGAAGAGCTTCATCGGCGCGGGGTATCATGGCGTGCATGTGCCGCCGGTCATCCAGCGCAACATGTTCGAGAATCCCGCCTGGTACACCGCCTACACGCCCTACCAGTCCGAGATCAGCCAGGGGCGGCTCGAGCTCCTGTTCAACTTCCAGACGCTGGTGTCGGAGCTGACGGGCCTGCCCGTAGCCTCCGCCTCGCTGCTCGACGAGGCGACGGCCGTAGCCGAGGCCATCGGCATCGCGCTGCGCCACCATCGCGACAAGCGCAGCGGGGTCGTCCTCGCCGGCGAGCTTCATCCGCAGGTGCTCGACGTCGCGAAGACGCGCGCCGACCCGCTCGGCATCCGCATCGGCACCGGCGAGATCGGCGAGGACACCGCTGCCCTGATCGTGCCGTGGCCCGACACCTTCGGCGTCTATGGCGACCATGGCGAGGCCATCGCCAAGGCACAGGCCGTTGGCGCGATCATCGTCTTCGTCGCCGACCCGCTGGCCCTGACGCTGACCGAGGCGCCGGCGGCGCTCGGCGCCGACATCGCCGTCGGCTCGATGCAGCGCTACGGCGTGCCGATGGGCTTCGGCGGGCCGCACGCCGCCTATTGCGCGGTGTCGGACAGGCTGACCCGGCTGATGCCCGGCCGTCTCGTCGGCCAGTCGACCGACGCGCACGGCCGCCCCGGCTTCCGCCTCGCGCTCCAGACGCGCGAGCAGCACATCCGCCGCGACAAGGCCACCTCCAACATCTGCACCGCGCAGGCGCTCCTCGCCAACATGGCGACGGCCTATGCGATCTGGCACGGGCCCGCGGGCCTGCAGACCATCGCGCGGCGCGTCAACGGGCTGGCGGCGCGGCTTTCCGCCGGGCTGAAGGCGGCCGGCATCGCCGTCGCCGGCGACGTCCTCTTCGACACCGTGACGGCGACGGTTCCCGGCAAGGCGAAGGACATCGCCGCCCGGGCCGAGGCGGCCGGCATGCTGTTGCGCGTCCTCGACGGCGACCGCGTCGGCGTGTCCTTCGACGAGACCTCGACGGAAGCCGACCTCGCCGCCATCGCCGGCCTGTTCGGCGCGGGCGCCCCGGCGAACGCCGACGGCACGCTGCCCGGCAAGCCGCGCGGGGACGGGTTCCTGACCCAGCCCGTCTTCCACGAGAACCGCTCCGAGACGGAGATGATGCGCTTCCTGCGCCGGCTGGCCGACAAGGACCTGGCGCTCGACCGGGCGATGATCCCGCTCGGCTCCTGCACCATGAAGCTCAACGCCGCCGCCGAGATGATGCCGGTGAGCTGGCCCACGGTCGCCAACCTGCACCCGTTCGCGCCGGCCGCGCATTCGACCGGCTACAAGGCGATGACGGACGACCTCGAGGCGTGGCTGTCCGAGATCACCGGCTTCGACGGCGTCTCGCTCCAGCCGAACGCCGGCAGCCAGGGCGAATATGCCGGGCTGATCGCCATCCGCCGCTACCACCTGTCGCGCGGCGATGCGGGCCGCACCGTCTGCCTGATCCCCTCCTCCGCCCACGGCACCAACCCGGCGAGCGCAGCGATGGCGGGCATGGACGTGGTCGTGGTCAAGTGCACGGAGGACGGCGACATCGACGTCGGCGACCTCAAGGCCAGGGCCGCGCAATATGCCGACCGGCTGGCGGCGCTGATGATCACCTACCCCTCGACGCACGGCGTGTTCGAGGAAGGCGTGCGCGACATCTGCGCCGTGGTGCACGAGCACGGCGGGCAGGTCTATCTCGACGGCGCCAACCTCAACGCCCTGGTCGGGCTGGCGCGGCCGGGCGACATCGGCGCCGACGTGTGCCACATGAACCTGCACAAGACGTTCTGCATCCCGCACGGCGGCGGCGGCCCCGGCGTCGGCCCGATCGGCGTCAAGGCGCATCTGAAGCCCTTCGTGCCCGGCCATGTCGAGCTCGGCACCGGCCATGCCGTGTCGGCGGCGCCGTTCGGCTCGGCCTCGATCCTGCCGATCACCTGGATGTACATCCGCATGACGGGTGCTGCCGGGCTGAAGCGGGCGACCGAGACGGCGATCCTGTCGGCGAACTATGTGGCGGAGCGGCTGAAGGGCCACTATCCGGTGCTCTATGCCGGCCGCAACGGCCGCGTCGCGCACGAATGCATCCTCGACACCCGCGTGCTGAAGGCCTCGTCGGGCATCGGCGTCGAGGACATCGCCAAGCGGCTGATCGACTACGGCTTCCATGCGCCGACCATGTCGTTCCCCGTCGCCGGCACGCTGATGGTCGAGCCGACCGAAAGCGAGCCGAAGCGCGAGCTCGACCGCTTCATCGAGGCGATGATCGGCATCGCCGGCGAGGCGGCCAAGGTGGAAAAGGGCGAATGGCCGAAGGACGACAACCCGCTGGTCAACGCGCCGCACACCGTGGCCGAGGTGATGGCCGACACGTGGAGCCACGCCTATCCGCGGTCGGTCGCCGCCTTCCCGGACGGGAATGCCGACTTCGCGGCCAAGTACTGGCCGCCCGTCTCGCGGGTCGACAATGTCGGCGGCGACAGGAACCTCGTCTGCGCCTGCCCGCCGGTCGAGGCGCTGGCAAGCTGACGGAAAGGGCGTCCGCGGCCGGCGCGGACGCCTACCCCTTCTTCAGGAGCTCCAGGTTGGCGTCGACCAGCCGCGTGTCGGCCATGCCGGCTCGCGCTTCCATGAACAGCTCGCGCGCCTTCTTCCGGTCGCCGCGCAGGTAGTGGGAATAACCCATGTTGCTGACGAGCTTGGGCCGGCGACCGGCAAGCTGCACCGCCTGGCCGTAGGCGCGGTCGGCGAAGTCGAAGCGGCCGAGCTGGTCGTAGGACGCGGCCAGCCCCATCCAGCCCTCGGCGCTGCCGGCGTCGAGCTCGACGGCCTTGCGGAAGTGTCGTTCGGCCAGCCCGTAGTTCGCCTCGCGGAAATGGGTCCGCCCGGCGGCGAGCTCGCTCGCGCCGGGGCTCTTCAGCATCGGCCCGGTCGAGGTCGTCTCCATCGTGTCGATGGCCGCCGTCTGGCAGCCCGACAGGAGGAGAATGCCGCACAGCGCGGCGGCCATCAGTGATTTCGTGCCCGGCATACCCCTGCCCCCTTGCCCGCATCGCGGGTCGTGCGGACGATAGCGCCTGCGGCTTAAACTTCGGTGCGGATGGAGCGGAAAACTGCATCCCGCGCGGCAAGGACCCGTTAAGGATGACGCGGTCGGGGGCCGGTCAGTTGCCCATGTTCATGCGCACGATCAGCGGGATGATCGCCACCATCAGCACCACCGGCAGGATGCAGACGGTGACCGGCACCGACATCTTCGCCGGCAGCGCGTGGGCCTTTTCCTCGGCCAGCGACATGCGCTTGTGGCGCATCTCGTCGGAGAACACCCGAAGCGCACCCGAAAGCGAGGTGCCGAGCTCCTTCGACTGCTGGAGCAGCGTCGCGAAGGAACGCACCTCGTCGAGGCTCAGCCGGTCGGCGAGCGATTTCAGCGCCCCGTCGAGGCTGCGGCCGGCGCGCAGCTCGATCGAGACGAGCCGCAGGTTCATGGCGAGCGCCGGATAGGTCGGCTCCAGCTCCTTCGACACCCGCTCGATGCCGGACTCCATGCTCATGCCGGCGTCGGAGCAGACGATCATCAG
>JAEZXF010000125.1 GCA_023419995.1 Pseudomonadota bacterium
CAGGAGACGGCGCAGGTCGGCGAGCTGGTGAAGCAGCTCAAGGCCGACGGCATCGGCTTCGGCCTGATCAGCCACGACATCCACGACGTGTTCGACCTCGCCGCCCGCGTCTGTGTGATGAAGAACGGCCAGGTCGTCGGCACCGCCCGCACCGGGGACGTCACCAAGGACGAGGTGCTCGGCATGATCATCCTCGGCAAGTGCCCGCCCGGCGCGACGCCCGGTCCGGGCGCGATGCAGGCCGTGGCCTGACGCCCGGCGCGGCCGTGGGGCGGCGACGTCCCACGCCGAATGAGGAGGTCGCCTTGTCACCCGGTCCTTGCGGCGGCGGCGTCACTGCCGCGCGAGAATGCCTCTCGCAGCCGTGAGAAAGACCGGCTCGTCTGGTCCGGCCTCGGCACGGGTGGGAATGAAGCTATGTCTTAAGACGCAAGCCCACGCTGCCGGTGGCGAGGTCGAGCATCATGTCGCTGATGTACCTAGGGCCGACCGGCGGCTGGACAGCGCCTTCTTTCCCGCCTTGGCGGGTGTTCGCGCCGACGAGGACCGCAGGGCGAAGGCGACGATGGCAAGAGCAGCGTCCACCGGGAAATATGTGTGCGTCATGAGAGGCTCATGCATTCCCGGAGACGACGCATCGCGATCAGGACATAAGTGGAAGGCAAATACCGGCTTCGTTACGACTCTCGGCCGGCCGGACTCTCTCGTCCCGCCAAATGAAAAGGGAGCCTTGCGGCTCCCTTTTGCATTCGCCGGCGAGGCATGGCCTAGCGGCAGCGGGCCTCGTAGATGCGGCCGTACTCGTCGCGGTAGCGGCACCAGCCCGGACGGTCGGCCGAGCGGCCGATCAGGTAGCCGGCGGTTCCGCCGATCGCCGCGCCCGCGATCGCGCCGCTGGCGCGCCCGGTGGCAAGTCCGCCGATCGCTGCGCCCATCGCCGCGCCGCCGACGGCCGTCTGCTCCGCCGTGGTGCAGCCCGCCAGCATCAGCGCCGCTGCGGCTGCGATCATCATCTTCTTCATGCCTGCCTCCATGCGATTTGGGGGAAACCCTTCCCGTCAGAACATGACGGGAAGATGTGACGCGATCAAGTCCTAGCGGCGCGCGACGGTCTCCCTATCTTTGCCGCCGTGGTTCGACGCGACAAGAACTTCCGACTCCGCATATGGTTCCACCGATGCGGTCAGTTTCCCGTCGGGCGTGACGTCCCAGACGATCTCGGCATCCGTCTCCGTCAGCAGCGGATCGACCTCGAAGCACTGCGCGAACATGCGCGGGGCCGCGCCCTCGTGCCCGGCCGCGACCGCCGGCCGCTCGGCCTCGCAATCCTCCAGCGCCTCGTAGATCGCCGTCGGGGTCGGCAGCTCGCGGCACTGGGCCAGATCGGGCGAACACCCGACGATCAGCAGGAAAGCAGCGATGTGTTCCATGATCGTGTTCCTTTCCCGCCATCAACGCGCCGCCGCCGCGGCGGGTTCCGGAATCCCGCTTCACCTTTCGGAAATGCCTTCGTGACAGGGTCGGGCAAGCGAAGGAGCCGGACATGAGCACCGCCGTCAGGCTGGAAGCCTTTCTCGAGATGATGAGCGCCGAGCGCGGGGCGAGCGACAACACGCTCGCCGCCTACCGCCGCGACCTGGAGGACGCCTCCGCCTTTCTCGGTGGCCGGCTCGCCGGCGCCGGAACCGACGACCTGCGCGGGTGGCTCGACGACATCGCCCGGCGCGGCTTCGCCCCCACCTCGCAGGCGCGCAAGCTGTCGTCGCTGCGCCAGTTCTTCCGCTTCCTCTATGTCGAGGGGCTGCGCGCCGACGACCCGACCGGCACCATCGACGCGCCGCGCAAGGAACGCCCGCTGCCCAAGACCATGCACGAGGACGCCGTCTCCCGGCTGATCGCCCGCGCCGAGGCGGAGAAATGCGAGGCCGGCGACGGGGGGCCGGCCCGGCTCGCCGCCTGCCGGCTGCACGCACTGGTCGAGACGCTCTATGCCACCGGCCTGCGCGTGTCGGAGCTGGTCGCCCTGCCCGTGACGGTCGCCCTGCGCAGCGAGCGCTTCTTCATCGTCCGCGGCAAGGGCGCGAAGGAGCGCATGGTGCCGCTGTCGCGCGGCGCCCGGGCGGCGCTGGCGGACTGGCTGGCAGCGCGGGCGACGCAGCCGACGCTCGCCGAGAGCCCGTTCCTGTTCCCCGCCCTGTCGGAGAGCGGCCACCTGCCGCGCCAGGTCTTCGCCCGCGAGCTGAAGGCGCTGGCCGCCCGCGCCGGCGTGCCCGCGGCCAGGGTGTCGCCGCACGTGCTGCGCCACGCCTTCGCCAGCCACCTGCTGCAGAACGGCGCCGACCTGCGCGCCGTGCAGCAGCTTCTCGGCCATTCCGACATCTCGACCACGCAAATCTATACCCATGTGCTCGAAAACCGGCTTGCCGAGTTGGTCGGCCGCCATCACCCGCTTGCCGACTAGGCCCACTGTCGCTATGTGAAGCGCAGATTTTGCTCGCGAAAGCCGTTTTAGGACGACCTTTCAGACCTCGACCCCGCGTTCGGAACCATCACGGCGGATGTTCAACTATCTCGATTTCGAAAAGCCGGTCGCCGACCTCGAAGGCAAGATCCTCGAGCTGAAGAAGCTCACGGAAAGCGGCGAGGCCGTCGACGTCGCCGACGAGATCGCCCGGCTGGAAAAGCGCTCGCAGGATGCGCTGCGCGACATCTACCGCCAGTTGACCCCATGGCAGAAGGTGCAGGTGGCGCGCCACCCCGACCGGCCGCACTGCCTCGACTTCGTCCGCGAGCTGTTCACCGACTTCACGCCGCTGGCCGGCGACCGCGCCTTCGCCGAGGACCGCGCCATCATCGGCGGGCTGGGCCGCTTCCGCGGCCATTCCTGCATGGTCATCGGCCATGAGAAGGGCCACGACACCGAATCGCGGGTGCGCCACAATTTA
>JAEZXF010000206.1 GCA_023419995.1 Pseudomonadota bacterium
CGGCCGCCGGCGATCCTTATGCCGACGCCGTCGAGGCCGATGGCGAGCGCGCCCGCCGCCGAGGCGGCGACGCAGGCTATCGGCGCCTCGCATACGGAATGGAGGCCAGGCGCGCCGCCGGCGTCGAGCCGCAAGAGGCGCGGCCCCGACGACACCAGCAGCCCGTCCCTTGTCGCGACTGCGTTGTCGGCGTCCTCGACCATGGCGAGCGACGGCAGGCGCTCCAGATAGTCGTTCGGCTTCAGCGCCCCGTCCATCACCGGCACGGTGATGGAGAACTCGCCGCGGCCGCCCATGAAGCGGTCGAAGGTCCTGCGGATCGTGGCGGAGAGGCTCATCCCTCGTCTCCCCAGTAGGAGCGCTGCGACGTCCAGCCGGGATCCGCGTCCGGCAGCCTCAGCCGCCCGATGCGGTCGTTGTAGAGGCCGCCGAGATAGAGCCAGCCCTTGTGCTCGCGCATCGAGGTCACCATCGGGTGGTTCGCCCCGCCCAGATCCCACAGCGATTCCAGCACCCGGCCGTCGCCGGTGAACTTGAGGACGCAGCCGGTGTTGATGTTGGGGAACAGCCACTCGTCGCGCGCGACCCGCTTGGCCATGCGCTTGCGCAGGCCCGGCATGCGGAGCGCAAGGTCGAGCGCGGGCGAGCGCATGCCGACCAGCGCCACCCAGTAGTTGCCGTCCGAGGCGCGGTTGATGTTGTCGGGATAGCCCGGCAGGTCGGCGATCACCACCTCGGTCGTGCCCTTGCGCGGGCCGTCGAACCAGTAGCGGTTGATCCGGCAGCCCCACGTCTCGGCGAACAGGAAGGACTGGCCGTCGCCGGTCATGCACACGCCGTTGGGGAACTGCAGGTCGCGCAGCACCGTACGGGTCGAGCCGTCGCGCGGGTCATGGCAGATCAGCCGGCCGTTGCCGCGGCTTTCGAGCGCGTCGTAGGGCCAGTCGTGCATGTCGTAGCGGATCGTCGCCTCGGAGAAGAAGATCCGCCCGTCCGGCGCGATGTCGAGGTCGTCGGCGAGCTTGAGGCGGGAATCGTCGATGATCGAGAACAGGCTGCGGTTGGTCTCGTCGGTCAGCTTGCGCACCTCGCGCTGCGGCGTCACCTGGTAGAGCCCCATGCCGCCGATGCACACGTCGAGGTTGCCGGCGGCGTCGAAGGCCATGCCGAGCGGATGCCCGCCGATATGGGCGAAGATCTCCCACTCCTTGTAGTCGGGCGCCAGGAAGCGGACGATGTCGCCGTGGCGGTTCGGGCAATAGAGGTTGTCGGCGCGGTCGAAGATCACGTCCTCCGGCCCCTCGACCTCGCCCCTGCCGATCAGTTCGACGCTCCTGAGCCGGTCGTTGAGCGCATAGGGGCTGGCGCTTCCCGCATCCGTCTGCGGCGCCGGCGGCAGGCGGAAATAGGCCGGCGACACGTACACCTTGTTGAGGATCTTGTGCCGGTTCTTCAGCCAGCGCACGTCGATCGCCACCACCAGCAGCAGCACCAGGCCGAGGATGGTGGAGCTGACGCCGCCGCTGATGCCGACGCGGACCATGCCGTCGGTCAGGATCAGCACGACGACGGCGCCGAGCACCGACTTCACCACCGATCCCCGGCCGCCGCCGAGGCTGTTGCCGCCGAGCACGGCCGCGGTCAGCGCCGCGATCTCGAGGCCCATGCCGGTGTCGGAGCCGGCGCTGCCCAGCCGGGCGGCGAAGAAGACGCCGGCGATCGAGGCCAAGAGGCTCGACCAGACATAGGTCATGAACACGGTGCGCCTGACGTTGAGGCCGGCATTGTAGGCCGAGCGCCGGCCGCCGCCGACCGCCGTGATGTGCCAGCCGACGCGGGCGCGCGTCAGGATCACGTGCCAGGCGGCGACGATGACGAACGCGACGGCGAAGGAGAACGGCACGCCGAGCACCGTGCCCTCGCCGATGAAGTACCACAGCTCGGACTCCGGAAAGCCGGCCGAGATCTGCACCGCGTGGCGCAAGAGGATGATGTCGACGATCGAGCGGATGATGATCAGCGTCACCAGCGTCGTCAGGAAGGCCCGGATGCGCAGGTAGCCGATGAGGAAGCCGTTGACCGCGCCGCACAGCGCGCCGACGGCGAGCGTCGCCGCCACGCTCGCCCACACCGGCCAGCCCAGCAGGTTCATGCAGATCAGCGCGGTGATGTTGGCGAGTGCGAAAACGCTACCGATGGAAAGATCGAGTCCGCCGGCGAGCAGCACGATGCCCATCGCCGTGACGATCAGCGCGAACTCGGCGAGCTGCCGCGACGTCTCCGTCAGGCTGGACAGGGTGAAGAAGCCGCCGTCGTGCCAGAGGAAGCTGCCGATCACCAGGATGGTCGCGGCCACCGGCACGATGTTGTCGCTCCAGCGCTTGGTGAGCACCTCGCCGAGGAGCTTCTCCGGGAAGTAGCGGAAATAAAGACGTTCTATCGTTTCCATCGGCGATCCTGCCTGTGGGGGTCATGTCGGGGGCGCAATGTCTGACCGTTGGCGCCGCCCCTCATCCGGCTGCCGCCACCTTCTCCCCGCAAGCGGGGAGAAGGGGAATGGCCGCAACGCCGACGTCGCCCTCTCGCCGTTCACGGGGAGAGGGTAAGGGTGAGGGGCGGCGTCAACGGTCAGACATGAGATGCCTCGGTGTCACTTCTTCAGCAGGTCGAGGTCCCAGCAGCTGTCCACCGCCATCGTCTCCCTGGAGATGATCTTGTTCGGCGTGTAGAGCGCGAACTTCAGCTCGCCCGCCGCGGCCGGCGACTGCAGCAGGATCTGGATGGCGTTGTTCAGGTCGCGGCCCTGCCCCGGCACGTCGTAGGAGATCACCTCGTCGAAGGTGCCGTTCTCGACGCCCTGGCAGGCGGTCTTGTTGCCGCCGCCGGAGGTGATGAGATAGATGTCCTTGCCGGACTCGGCGATGGCCGCGCCGGTCCCGGCGTCCATGACGTCCCAGAAGCCGATGATGCCGCACAGGTCCGGGTTCTGCTGGATCACGGTCTGGGCGATGCCGCGCGCCTTGGACTGGTCCCAGTCGCCGGTCTGGCTCGACACGATCTCGATCTCCGTGCTGTCCTTGAGCGTCTCGGAGATGGCGTTGAGCTGGTAGACGCTGGCGGCCGCCGTCGCCGGCCCCTGGATCAACGCGATCTTGCCGCTCTTGCCGGCGCCCTTGCCGCACTTCTCGATCATGCGGTTGGCGGCGTAGAGGCCGATGCCGTGCCAGTCGGCGCCGACGAAGGCGTCCGTCTGGTAGCTCGACTTCATGTTGACCTGCACCACCTTGATGCCGGCGTCCTGCGCGCGCCGGAGCGGCCGGGCATAGGAGGCGACGTCGAAGTTCTGCACCACGATGATATCCGGCTTCTCGGTGATCGCCTGGGTGATGGCGCGGGTGCCGGTGTCGGTGCTCCAGTTTGCGTCGCGGATGTCGAGCCTGTAGCCGAGGCGGTCGGCTTCCTTGCGCATGACGGCTGCCCAGCCTTCGGGCAGGTCGAAGCTCATCGACATCGGCACGAAGACGACGGTCCTGCCGGCGAGCTGGTCGAGCACGGGCTGGCGGATCTCGTCGACGAGGCCTTCCTGGGCCGGCGCCGGCGAGGCGGCGACGAGCGCGGCGAAGGCGGCGGCGCATGCGGTTCTCGAAAATGTCATCTCGGTTCCTCCCTTTGTTCGTTGAAGTCCGCTTCCGTCAGATGTCCCCCTGCTGGGAGGTCTGTTCGTCGCGCGGGTTGAGCAGGGCGTCGACGACGAGCGCGCCGAGCAGCACCGTGCTCTTGATCAGGTTCTGGACGGTGTAGGAGATGTCCATGATGGTCATGCCGTTGAGCAGCAGGCCGATCAGCACGGTCCCGACAAGCACGTTGCGCACGCCGCCGCGGCCGCCCGACAGGCCGATGCCGCCGAGGATGACGACGAGCAGCACGTCGTAGATCATGGTCGAGTTGACGACGCGCATGTTCATGCTGGCCACCGAGGCCGCGGTCACCGCGCCGGCGAGGAAGGCCATCAGGCCGGACAGCGCGTATTGCAGCACGATCATCGGCCGCACCGGGATGCCCGAGATGCGCGCCGTCGAGATGTTGTCGCCGATGGCGTAGACGAAGCGCCCGAGGCCGGTCTTGCGCAGGAAGAGGTGGGTGA
>JAEZXF010000244.1 GCA_023419995.1 Pseudomonadota bacterium
GGCGTCTAACGCGCCTCGATCCACTTGCCGAGGCGGTCGGCCGCTTCCTCGATCTGGTCGAGGCAGCGATGGAAGCACAGCCGGAAATGGTCCTCGCCGCCGGCGCCGAACGCCGTGCCGGGCGCCAGCCCGACATTGGCGCGGTCGACGATGTCGAATGCGGCCGCCCGGCTGTCGGTGATGCCGTCGATGCGGAAGAACAGGTAGAACGCGCCCGCCGGCGGCGCGAGCTGCACGCGGCCGGTGGCCGCCAGCCGGTCGCACAGGATGGCGCGGGCCTTCTGCGCTCGCTCGACCTGGCTGGCGACGAAGGCGTCGCCGTGGTCGAGCGCCACCGCCGCGCCGCGCTGCAGGAAGGCCGGCGTGCCGGAGCTCGAATACTGCACCAGGTTCTCGAACACCTGCTGCAGCTCGGGATGGATCTTCAGCCAGCCGACGCGCCAGCCGGTCATCGACCAGTTCTTCGAGAAGCTGTTGACGAAGATGACGCGGTCGTCCCCGCCCATCACGTCGAGGAACGACGGCGCGCGCGCCGCGCCGTAGGCGAACAGCGAGTAGATCTCGTCGGCGACCACCCACAGCCCGCGCGCGCGGGCGAGCGACAGGATGGCGGCAAGTGTGGCGCGGTCGGCGACCCATCCGGTCGGGTTGGACGGCGTGTTGACGAAGATCGCCTTCGTCGCCGGCGTGACCGCGGCGGCGAGCTTCTCGACGTCGAGCGCCCAGCCGTTGCCACTGCGGTCGAGCACGACCGGAACCGGCCGTGCCCCGGCGATGGCGGCCGCCGCGGCGAAGTTCGGCCATGCCGGCGACAGATAGAGCACGTCGTCGCCCGCCCCGGCGACCGCGTCGAGCGCGAGCTGGATGGCGTGCATGCCGCTCGAGCAGACGATGAATTCCTCGGCGGCGGGGGCGCCGCCGAAGTGCCGGCCGTAGTAGCGCGCGAGCGCCTCGCGCAGCTCGGGTATGCCGCGCTGCCAGGTGTAGAAGGTCTCGCCGGCCGCGAGCGAGGCGGGGGTCGCCTCGCTGATGAAGGCGGGCGTCGGCAGGTCGCCCTCGCCGACCCAGAGCGGGATCAGCCCCTCGCGCCCGCGCGCGTGGTTGACCAGCTCGACGATGCCGCTTTCGGGCGCGAGGCGGGCTTGCGGGCGAAGATGGTCGAGAAGAGACATGGCGCGGCCTTCGTCAAAACGAAGACCCCGGCCACGACGGCCGGGGTCCCGGGCATGACTATCGCGGCGCCTACTTCTTCGCAAGCAGGTCGCGGATCTCGGTCAGGAGCTGCACGTCGGCCGGCGGCGGCGCGTCCGGGGCCGGCGCCTTCTCGGCCTCCAGCCGGCGGCGCTTCGTGTTCACCGCCTTGACCATCAGGAAGATGATCCAGGCGAGGATGAGGAAGTTGATGATGACGGTGATGAAGTTGCCGTAGGCGAACACCGCGCCCTGCTCGCGCGCCGCGGCGAGCGTCGAGGCCGTCACGCCGGACGACAGCGGCAGGAAGTAGTTGGAGAAATCGAAGCCGCCGAAGATGGCGCCGACGACCGGCATGATGATGTCGTCGACGAGGGACGAGACGATGAGACCGAACGCGCCGCCGATGATGACGCCGACGGCGAGGTCCATGACGTTGCCCCGGGCGATGAATTCCTGAAATTCCTTGAGCATCCCGCACTCCTGAAAATGGACCGAAGAAGAATCAGTCCTGAAATCCGCCCCCGCGGCGACAATAGTCAGAATCGTCGCAGGCGATAAGCGTCAAACGACGGCGTGCGATGCGGTCCTCAAGCGGGCAGGGATGCGTCGGCCGGGGCGGGAAGCAGGCGTCAGGTGCGGTCGGGAGCCGGCTGCCCGGGCGGTGTGCGTTCGTCCTCGAACTCGCGCACCAGCCCCATGAACATGCGGAAGAAGCGCTCCATGTAGCCGATGCCGCGCTCGAACTCCTCCTCGGGCGGCAGGCCGGCTGCGGGCGCGGGGGTCTCCAGCCCGGCGATGCGCGTCTCGAGCGCCTGCACGCGTTGGCGCAACTCGGCGACCTCGTCGGTCGCCTCGCCCTGCTGGCTGGCCGGCGAGCAGACCAGCCGCCCGTCGGTCTCGCGGCACAGCGTCATCGCGCCCGTCTGCGTGTCGAGTCGGACATAGCCGTCCCGCGTGCGCTCCAGCTGGTAGCGTTCGACATCCTGCGCGGCGGCCGGCAGGGCGGAAAGCGCCGCGAATGCCGTGGCGCAGGCGAGGATCGGTGCGTGGCGCATCGGGTGGCCTCCTTGGTGAAGCGGCGGGATTCCACCGCAGCATTGCGCCCGAAATGCGTCGGCCGTGCAACGGCGCGGCCGTTCTCGCCTTTCGCCCGCAAAACCGCTTCGCACTTTTGCCGGAACTGCTTTATAGCGCAGCCATGACCACGCTCGTCTACAAGATCGCGCCGCAGGCGCTGTGGCAGGAAGCCGAGGCGGAGGGCGTCTTCGCCGGCGCGCCCGTCGATCTCGCCGACGGCTACATCCATTTCTCGACCGCCGCGCAGGCACGCGAGACCGCGGCGAAGCATTTCGCCGGGCAGGCCGATCTCGTCCTCGCTGCCGTCGACGCCGGCAGGCTGGGCGAGGCGCTGAGATGGGAGCCGTCGCGCGGCGGCGCGCTGTTTCCGCACCTCTACGCCGCGCTCGACATGGCGGCCGTCGCATGGGTCAGGCCGCTTCCGCTCGGCGCGGACGGGCGGCACATCTTTCCGGAGCTGGAGACGTAATGCCTTTCCTCGACCGCCTCGGCATCAGGCTGCTGTTCACCCTCGATCCCGAAACGGCGCACGGCCTGTCGATCGCCGCGCTGAAGTCTGGACTGCCGCTTGGCCGCCGGCCGGCGGACGACCCGGCCCTTCGCGTCGAGGTCGCGGGGTTGTCCTTCCCCAACCCGCTCGGCATGTCGGCCGGCTACGACAAGAACGCCGACGTGCCGGATGCGCTGCTGCGCCTCGGCTTCGGCTTCGCCGAGGTCGGCACGGTCACGCCCGAGCCGCAGGCCGGCAATCCGAAGCCGCGCATCTTCCGGTTGCTCGAGGACCGCGCCGTCGTCAACCGCATGAGCTTCAACAGCCTCGGCCACGACGCCTGCCTGAAGCGGCTGGAGGCGCGGCGGGGCCGGCCGGGCATCGTCGGCGTAAACGTCGGCGCGAACAAGCTGAGCGAGGACCGCATCGCCGACTACCGGCTCGGCGTCGAGCGCTTCGCCGCGCATGCCTCCTACCTCACGGTCAACATCTCCTCGCCCAACACGCCGGGCC
>JAEZXF010000257.1 GCA_023419995.1 Pseudomonadota bacterium
ATGCGGTGGAGGAGGCGCGGCGTCTCGGCCACCGGGCGATCCTGCTCGTCGGCGACGCGCCCTACTACGCGCGCTTCGGCTTCAGCGCCGCCGGCACCGGCGGCCTCGCCATGCCCGGCCCCTACGAGCGCGAGCGCTTCCTGGCGCTGGAGCTGGTCGAAGGTGCGCTCGACGGCGCCTCGGGCACGCTGGTCGCCACCGGCAGAAAGACGAAGCCCGCGCCGATGGCGCGGGCCGCCTGATATCCATCGGGATGCTGGAGGGAGGCCGGGTGCTTGCGCCCGGCCTTTCCCGTCTCAGTCGTTGACCGTGTAGCTCTCGGTCTCGCACAGATCCGCCGTGTCGGTGATCTCGTCGCCGTCCTCGAACACGATCTTGAGGTCGTACTCGCAGGCCCGGCGGCCGTCGCGGATGGTGACGCGCGCGGATTCGCCCGCGCCGAGCACGTCCTGGCCGAGGATGTCCTCTTCCCACTGGTTGACGTCGGACGGCGAGGCGTACAGCTCGACGATGGCGTAGCTGCTGGCGTTGTCGAAGCGGAAGACGAGGTCGTCGGCCAAGGCCGGAGCCGCGAGGAAGGCGGCTGCCGCGGCGAGCGGCAGATGCTTGAAGGAAATCATGGAGATGGGTTCCGAACGAGGGGTTTGCCCGGAGCTTGTAGCGCGCCCATGATTTCCCCGGAAGCTGCCGGAGTCGGAAAACACAGGAAAAACACCGCCTTGCGGCGGAAGGGCCGAGCCGCCCGCCGGCGGCCCGGCAGCCGTTCGGTCAGAGGACCTGGCTGAGCTGCATGGCGATCGTCATGTCGCCGGCGACCTTCAGCTTGCCCTGCATGTAGGCCATGGTCGGGTTGAGCTCGCCCGCGGTCAGCGCCACGAAGTCGTCCTTGGAAATGGTGATGGTGCAGTCCGCCGGGCCGTCCTCGGTCGAGACGTTCTGGCCGTCGATGACGATGACGCCGTCATCGCCGAGGTCGAACTTGACCGACCGGTCGAAGCCGGTGGCGGCGACGCGCTCGCCGATCTTGGCTGCAATGGCGTCAAGGCTCATGAAAACTCTCCCCTCGTGGCGGCGCTCGCGGCCGCAGTTGACGTACGTGGACAGTTAGCAGCAGGTTGACGTTTACGTCAACGTGATTTGAGGCGCCGCCACCGGGACACAAGCGCGCAGCATAGGCACGAATGTGGCGACCGCGGGGAGGAGACGCCCGGATGCGCGCTTTCCGGACGGATCGGAAGGCGTGCTTTCATCTGCTGTTATCGCGCATCCCGTCGCCCCGAAGCCGGGTCTGGTTTGCGAGCGGCAGGCCTCAGCCCGGCCTGTCGCGCACCAGCCGGTCGAGGAGGCGCACGAGGTCGTCGCGCGCCTCGAGCCCGCCCAGCCGCTCGATCAGTCGCCTCTCGTGCGCGGCCCAGATCACCGTCATCCTTTCGACGAAGCGCACGCCCTCCGGCGTCAGGTGCAGCGAGTGGGAGCGCCTGTCGTTCTCGCCCTTGCGGCGCTGGGCGAAGCCGCGCTGCTCCAGCCCGTCCATCAGCGCGACGAAGTTGGCGCGCTTGATGCCGAGCTGGCCGGCGATCTCGCTCTGCTTGCGGCCGGGGGTGCTGGCGATCAGCGCCAGCACGGCGAACTCGGTCGGCCTGAGCTGCATGCCGGCGAAGGCGTCGACGAAATCCTGGAACACGGCAAGCTGGGCGCGCCGCAGCTTGTAGCCGATCATCTCGCCCAGTGCGGGGATCTGCGCCTGCGGCGTGGCCGGCCTGCGCCGGTCGTCCGCGCCGGTCACGGCAGCCTCCCGGCCGGCATGCGGCGAAGGGAGGCGATGCGATGGGGACGGGGGCAGGCGGACGGCGACATGGCGGCGATGCCGTCGGTGTCAGTGGCCGGCGTTCTGCGCAGGCGCTGCGCCCGGCGCGCGGACCGAGTTCGAGCCCACCTCGTCCTTGGGCAGGTAGTCCACCTGTTCGACGAGGATCTCGCGGATCAGCTCCTCGCCCAGCCGCCCGTTGACGCCGACCCGCACCGTCTCGCGGAAGGCGTCGACGTCGAACCTGTCGCGGCTGGTGAAGTCGATCTCGGGATTGGCGTAGAGATGGCCGTAGACGATGTCCGACAGAAGCGCCTCGGCCGGCAGCTTCAGCTCCGCCAGCCGCTTGCCCTCGGCGACATAGACCAGCCGCGCCAGGAAGTAGCCGTGGACGCGGCCCTTGTCGAAGACGGGCACCGAGATGATCCCCGTCTTGACGTAGTCCAGCCCCTTGAAGGGCGTGGCCTCGCCGTCCTGCGCCTGCTCCTCGTGCTCCTGCTGCGAGGACTGGAAGGCGAACAGCAGCGCGCCCGTCGTCGCGATGCTGATCCAGAGCGCGGCGACGATGAACTTTATCATGCGGGGCTCGCTTCCCTGCCGAACTCGTCGGCCGAATAGGTGCCGTCGGCCTCGGCGCGCTGGATCGCGTCCTGCATCAGCGCGGCGACCTCGGTGACCGCGTTGAGATGGGCGAGGATCGCCGCCTCGTTGACGGCCAGCTTCTCGCGCAGCCGCATGATGCCGGAGCGCTGCTCCTCGCCGAGCATCGCGCCGCGCAGGCTGGAGATCGCCTTGTTGAGCTCGTAGAGATAGCGGCTCTTGCGCACGTTCGATGCCTTGATGTCGAAGCGCATGTCCGTGCGGATGGACGCGGTCTCGGTCTCGACGGTCTCCTCGATGCGACCGATGATGGCGGAGAGATTCATGAGCACTGCCTCCGGGCTTTCGCCCTTCTTGCCGGTTGACTGCATGAAATCCCCGAAATCTGGCATGGTGGTGTTCTCATTTTACTCTTGGGGCTAGCGGCGTTCGTCGGTAGATGCGGAAACCTGCTCGTCGAGGGACTGTGCGGCCCGACGCTGGATTTCGTGGACAAGCGCCGTCGAGAGCAGCCGCTGCTCGTCGAGCGCCGGCTTGTCCGGATCGGCGGATACGCCCTGGACGGGCACCTTGTTCTCGCCGTCGGCGTAGTGGTCGCGCAGGATGCGGTCGGCGATGCCGATGCCGCCGCGCTTCGCCATCGTGGCGCCGAGCTGCTCGGCGAGCAGCGATTGCCACATCTCGCCGGCCATGCCTTCGCCATAGACGGCCTCGGTGTCCTTCGGCAGCATGGTCTGGAGGAAGCTCTGGAGCACCATCGCCTCGAAGCGGACGAAGCTCTCCGCGGTCGGGCCGGACCGGTCGGCCGGCGTCGCGGCGGACGGCTCGGCGGCCACGTCGAAGGCCGCGCCCTGGGTCTGGGAGGCGAAGGAGGCGAGGCGCGGGGGCCCCCC
>JAEZXF010000275.1 GCA_023419995.1 Pseudomonadota bacterium
AGATCAGGCAGGCGATAACCCTGCTGAGGAGGCATCTTTGACTGGGATCAGGCGGTAAAGCGGCTTGATTACCTGAACGTCCGTGCCGAGGACGCGACCCTCTGGAACGACCCGCAGGAAGCGCAGAAGCTGATGCGCGAGCGGCAGGGCCTCGAGGACGGCATCAAGGCCGTCAGGGAGGTGACCCGCGCCCTCGAGGACAACGTCGAGCTGATTGCGCTCGGCGAGGAGGAGGGCGACCAGTCGGTCGTCGCCGACGCCGAGGCCGCGATCCGCGCGCTGCGCGCCGAGGTCAAGGCCCGCCAGATCGAGACGCTGCTCTCCGGCGAGGCCGACGCCAACGACACCTATCTCGAGGTGCATGCCGGCGCCGGCGGCACGGAAAGCCAGGACTGGGCGAACATGCTGCTGCGCATGTATGTCCGCTGGTCGGAGCGGCGCGGCTTCAAGGTAGAGGTGCTGGAAGTCCACGACGGCGAAGAGGCGGGCATCAAGTCCGCGACCATCCTCGTCAAGGGTCACAACGCCTATGGCTGGCTGAAGACGGAATCGGGCGTGCACCGGCTGGTGCGCATCTCGCCCTACGATTCCAACGCCCGCCGCCACACCTCCTTCGCCAGCGTCTGGGTCTATCCGGTCGTCGACGATTCGATCGACATCGCGGTCTCCGAATCCGACGTGCGCATCGACACCTACCGCGCCTCGGGCGCCGGCGGCCAGCACGTCAACACCACAGATTCGGCCGTGCGCATCACCCACCTCGCCA
Source organism: Pseudomonadota bacterium (assembly GCA_023419995.1). Lineage (GTDB taxonomy): Bacteria > Pseudomonadota > Alphaproteobacteria > Rhizobiales > Rhizobiaceae > Aerobium. The sequence continues at coordinate 767 of JAEZXF010000275.1, forward strand.
CCGGCATCGTCGTCGCCTGCCAGGCCGAGCGCTCGCAGCACAAGAACCGCGCCAAGGCGTGGGAGATGCTGCGCTCGCGCCTCTACGAGGACGAGCTGAAGAAGCGGGAAGCCGCGGCCAACGCCACCGAGGCGTCGAAGACCGACATCGGCTGGGGCCACCAGATCCGTTCCTACGTTCTCCAGCCCTACCAGTTGGTCAAGGACCTGCGCACCGGCGTCGAAAGCACCAGCCCCTCCGACGTGCTCGACGGCGAACTGGACGAGTTCATGGAAGCGGCGCTGTCGCAGCGCATCGAGGGCGGCGCGGGCCAGCCGATCGCCGACATCGACTGACCGCGCGGAACCGGCGATCCATCGAGGCGGCGCAGCCTGTTCGCGCCGCCTTTTCTATTTGTCCTTCACCGTTTCCATCGCCACGTAGGTCGAGGTCTGCGCGACGTGCGGCAGGGCGGAAATGCGCTCGCCCAGCACCCGGCGATAGGCCGCGATGTCCTTCGTCCGCACCTTGAGCAGATAGTCGAAGCTCGCCGCGATCATGTGGCACTGCTCGATCTCAGGCACCGCAAGCACCGCCCTGTTGAAGGCGTCGAGCGCGGCCGAGCGCGTGTCGGACAGCTTGACCTGCACGAACGCGACATGGCCTTCGCCCATGCGCTCGCGGTCGATGATGGCGGCGTAGCCGCGAATGTAGCCGTCCTTCTCCAGACGGCGCACCCGCGCCTGGACCGGCGTCTTCGACAGCCCGACCCGTTCGGCCAGCTCCGCCATCGAAAGCCGTCCGTCGCGCGCGAGCGCCGCGAGGATGTTGCGGTCCATGCGGTCCAGTTGGTCCTCAGGTGCGGGCATGACAGGCCGTTCGCTCGGATTTTCATGTCATCAATAGTTCAGACGGTCTGGAAAGTCGATGGCTTTGGGCGGGGCGGCCGGCATGGCGCATGATATTGTTCCGTGCAGCGCCACTCCTCAACCAGACGGTTTGCCATGCCATCGAAAACGCTCGACACGCTGCGTGCGAAGATCCACGCCAACTATCTCCCCGACGAGGACGCGGCCCTCGCCAGTCTCGTCTCGCTGGCGGGATTGTCCGGCGAGGCGCGGTCGGCGATCTCGGCCCGCGCGGCTGATCTGGTGCGCATGGTGCGCGGCGCGTCCGCGCCCGAGCTGATGGAGGTTTTCCTCGCCGAATACGGCCTGTCGACGCGCGAAGGCGTGGCGCTGATGTGCCTGGCCGAGGCGCTGCTGCGCGTGCCCGACGCCGGCACGATGGACGACCTGATCCGCGACAAGATCGCGCCGCACGACTGGTCGTCGCATTCGGGATCGTCCTCGATCTTCGTCAACGCCTCGACCTGGGCGCTGATGCTGACCGGGCGCGTGCTGGAGGAGGGCGAGGGCGGCATCGAGGGCACGCTGCGCTCCATGATCCGCCGTCTCGGCGAGCCGGTCATCCGCAAGGCCGTGTCGGCGGCCATGCGCGAGATGGGCGAGCAGTTCGTGCTCGGGCGCACCATCGAGGAAGCGGTGAAGCGCGGCCGCGACTATACGAAGAAGGGCTATCTCTATTCCTTCGACATGCTGGGCGAGGCGGCCCGCACCGAGGCCGACGCGCTGCGCTATCACCGCGCCTATGCCGACGCGATCGCCGCGCTCGCCTCCACCGCCGGCGATGCCGACATCAGCCGCAACCACGGCATCTCGGTCAAGCTGTCGGCGCTGCATCCCCGCTACGAGGTGGCGCAGAGGGAGGCGATGCTGCCGGTGATGGCCGACCGGCTTCTGGCGCTGGCGCTCGCCGCCAGGCAGGCGCGCATGGGGCTGAACATCGACGCCGAGGAAGCCGACCGGCTCGACCTGTCGCTCGCCGTCATCGAGCGCGTGCTGGCGGAGCCGGCGCTGGCCGGTTGGGACGGCTTCGGCGTCGTCGTCCAGGCCTACGGCCCGCGCGCGCCCTTCGTGATCGACTGGCTCCACGCGCTGGCGCCGAAGCTCGACCGCAGGATCATGGTCCGACTGGTCAAGGGCGCCTACTGGGACACCGAGATCAAGCGGGCGCAGGTCATGGGCCTGCCCGGCTACCCGGTGTTCACCCGCAAGCCCAACACGGATGTCTCCTACATCGCCTGCGCCAGGAAGCTGCTCGGCATGACCGACCGCATCTACCCGCAGTTCGCCACTCACAACGCCCACACGGTCGCCGCCATCCTGGCGCTTGCCGGCGACGACAAGCAGGCGTTCGAGTTCCAGCGCCTGCACGGCATGGGCGAGGCGCTGCACGCGGCCGCGCGCGCGGCCGAGGGCACGCGCTGCCGCATCTACGCGCCGGTCGGCGCCCATTCCGACCTGCTCGCCTATCTGGTGCGCCGCCTGCTCGAGAACGGGGCGAACTCGTCCTTCGTCCACCAGATCGTCGACAAGGCGGTCAGCGCCGAGGAGATCGCCCGCGATCCGTTCGACGCGGTCGCCGCGCAGGGGCCGGCCGCGAACCCAGCGATCCCGCGTCCGCTCGACATCTTCGGCGGCGGCCGGCGCAACTCGGCCGGCTGGGACATCACCGATCCGATCACCCTCGGCCGCATCGAGAAGGCGCGCGCGCCGTTCGCGGCGCCGCATCGCTGGCGGGCCGGCAGCGGCGGCAAGGGCCGCGACGTCGTCAATCCCGCCGATCCCGGCGAGGTCGTCGGCGAGGTGTTCGAGGCGGACGCGAAGGCCGTCACCTCCGCGGTCGACAGGGCCGCGAAGGCGCAGCCCGCCTGGGCGAAGGCCCCGGTCGCATCGCGCGCGGCAGCGCTTCTGAAAGCTGCCGACCTCTACGAGAAGCACTCGGTCGAGTTCTTCGCGCTGTGCGCCCGCGAGGCCGGCAAGACGCTGGCCGACGCCGTGGCCGAGCTGCGCGAGGCGGTCGATTTCCTGCGCTACTATGCCGGGCAGGCCGCTTCCGCCGAGGACGGCACGCAGGCGCGCGGCGTCATCGCCTGCATCTCGCCGTGGAACTTCCCGCTCGCGATCTTCACCGGCCAGATCGCGGCGGCGCTCGTCACCGGCAATGCCGTGGTCGCCAAGCCGGCCGAGCAGACGCCGCTGATCGCCGCGCGGGCGGTCGACCTCCTCCACGAGGCCGGCATTCCGGCCGACGTGCTGCTGCTCCTGCCGGGCGACGGCCCGTCCGTCGGCGCGCCGCTGACCGCGGATCCGCGCATCGCCGGCGTCTGCTTCACCGGCTCGACCGAGGTGGCGCGGATGATCGAGCGGCAGCTCGCCAAGACCGCAGCCCCCGACGCGATGCTGATCGCCGAGACCGGCGGACTGAACGCGATGATCGTCGATTCGACCGCGCTGCCCGAACAGGCGGTGCGCGACGTCGTGGCCTCGGCGTTCCAGAGCGCCGGCCAGCGCTGCTCGGCGCTGCGCGTCCTCTACGTGCAGAAGGATGTCGAGGCCAAGGTTCTGGAGATGCTGAAGGGCGCCATGGACGCGCTGCGCCTCGGCGATCCGTGGTCGATCTCCAGCGATGTCGGCCCGGTCATCGACGACGAGGCGCGCGAGGCGCTTCTGGCCTATTGCGCCGGCAAGGAAGGCGAGGGGCGCCTCCTCTCCCGGCTCGACGCACCGCGCACCGGCAGGTTCGTCCCGCCGCATATCCTGCGCGTGTCGGGGATCGCCGAGATGCAGCGGGAGATGTTCGGCCCGATCCTGCATGTCGCGACCTTCGAGGCCGACGACATCGACAAGGTCATCGCCGACATCAACGCCAGGGGCTACGGGCTGACCTTCGGCCTGCACACCCGCATCGACGCGCGCGTGCAGCATGTGGTCGACAGCATCCATGCCGGCAACATCTACGTCAACCGCAACCAGATCGGCGCGGTCGTCGGCTCGCAGCCGTTCGGCGGCGAGGGCCTGTCCGGCACCGGTCCCAAGGCGGGCGGCCCGCACTATCTCGGCCGCTTCCGCACGATGTCCGCGACCGAGGCGCAGCCGGCCGGCGGCAAGGCCGTCTCCCTGCAGGCGCTGAATGACCACCTTCCTGACGCTCCACGCGGCGGATGGGCCGGCAGGCACGACCGCATCGAGGTGCTGCGCAAGCACCTGCGCGGCAAGGGCGCCGCGGCGATTTCCGCCGCCGCCGCGCTCGAATACGGGCCGGTGGACCTGCCGGGGCCGACGGGCGAGTCCAACACGCTGCTGCTGACCCCGCGCGGCCGGGCGCTTTGCCTCGGGC
>JAEZXF010000305.1 GCA_023419995.1 Pseudomonadota bacterium
CGCGCAACCCGCGCCGCCCGAGGGCGGGTTCAGCATTAACGGCCTGCTGCGCGCGATCGGCGTCGAGCGCTGAGCCGCCTCGGGTTCTGGGGCAATCCCTTCGTGCCGGGCCTCAGCCGGGCAGGGCGTCGTCTCCGTCGCCCGCGCGCGCCTTCAGCCATGCGAGCACGTGGAGCCTGAGGGCCGACGACAGGTTTGTGTCGCGCGGCCGCGCCTGGTCGACCTCGCCGACGAGGGCGGCGACCGTCATGCCGCGCGCGGCGGCGATGCGCGCCACCTCGTCATGGAAGGGCTGTTCGAGCGAGAACGAGGTGCGGTGGCCGCGGATGGCGACCGAGCGCTTGACGATGCCGCTCACCGCCCGGCGTCTCCATCCGGAGGGTCGGGCGTCCGTTCGAGCTTTCGCCCGTCGTGGCTCGCGGTCTCGCGGGCGCGGCTCGTCGCCTAGTTCAGCCTTTCCGCCCTGGTGCGGCCGTGCAGCGCCCGGTTCGCCTCGGCCTTGCGCTCCTTCTCGGCGCGCGCCTTCCGCTTGCGCACGCTCCGGAGGTTGACGATCTCGGCCATGGCGGCGCGGCTACTTCTTGCGGAACGCGTCGAGCGAAACGACCTCGGCGGATTTCGACGGCTCGCCGCCGTCCTCGCCGTCCTTGTCGGAAGCGGGCTCCTTCTTCCCGGCGGGCGTTACGGCCACGGGGGCCTGCTCGGGCTCCAGCACCGGAGCGTCCTCGTCGTCGCCGTCCTCCTCCTCGGGCGGCTTGACGTCGAATTCCAGCTCGAAATTGACCGAGGGGTCGTAGAAGCCGCGCACGGCCGAGAAGGGGATTTCCAGCTTCTCGGGGATGTCGGAGAAGGACAGCCCGACCTCGAAGCCGGACTCCGTCACCTTCAGGTCCCAGTACTGGAACTGGAGCACGATGGTCATCTGCTCGGGATAGCGCTCGCGCAGGCGGGTGGAGATGCGCACGCCGGGCGCGCCGGTGAGGAAGGTGATGAAGAAATGGTGGTTGCCGGGCAGGCCAGTGCGCATGACCTCGCTCAGGACCTTGCGCATGACCCCGCGCAGCGCCTCCTGGGCGAGAATGTCGTAGCGAATATGGTCGTCAGCCATGGGGCCGTTCCCGTGAATCTCGAACGCCATGATGTAATCGAGCTTCGCCCGCCCGTAAACCGGATATAGCGTCGCGCGCCGTCGCGGCCAGAGTCGGCTAACGTCCCGGAAGGGCATGGAAGAAGGGAGGGAGAAGTGGAGGGTTCTGTTGCCAGGTACCTCCGAACCCCGCCTGAAGGTGCGAACCATCAGGGCTTTAGTTGAAGCTATCGCACCGCTTACGCGGCGAGACGCGCTTCCGCATAGTTGTCGTTGGCAACTACAAGTTTGGCCCGATAACGGTGGCTACCATGCCGGGCCAAAGTCCGCTCTTTACACCCTCGTCGATCCTGTTTCGCCCCCATCAGCAGCCGCAGCGGGATGGTGCGGTTCCTGGTGGAGGCGCCGGGTACCGCCCCCGGGTCCGAATGGCTTATTTCATCGGCCGTTTATGCCCATAGTCAGCCGAGGCTGACGCTGCGAATATAGGAAGCCCGCACCGGAATGGGAAGGCCTGTCGTGCGGCCTGTGCATTGCCGCCGCCGGCCTTGACTCGGCCGGCCGCAGAAACGAATGTCGGGCATGGTGGTCCTGGCGCGGGATTCCTTCCCGCCGCAGTGCGCCTCGGGCGAAGGAACCTGCCGCTGGCGATGGTGTCCACCTTTTCAATCCATCACGGGGAGAGGCTCAGATGGCCGGCTATATCGAGGATGTGAGGAAGTACGACGCGGGTGCCGACGAGGCCGTCGTCGACAAGATCGTCAAGCATCTCGGCATTGCGCTGCGCAATCGCGATTCCTCGCTGGTGTCGTGCACCGACCCCAAGGAACTCGACCGGGTGCGCACCAACTGGATCGGCAAGAAGCTCGGCGTCTCCGACGAGGCCGCGGCGCTCGCCGCCATCGACAAGGTCTGCGAGCAGCTTTCCGCCGACAGGACCAAGAGCCGCGTCACCTTCTACTACCTGACCGCCAAGCACCTCGGCAGGCTTGCGGCGCTCTGAGGCCGGCTGCGCCGGAGAAGACCATCCATGCGTCAATATCTCGACCTTCTCGGCCACGTGCTCGAAAATGGCGTCGACCGCGGCGATCGCACGGGCACCGGCACGCGCGGCGTGTTCGGCTGGCAGATGCGGTTCGACCTCGCCGAGGGCTTTCCGGCGCTCACCACCAAGAAGCTGCACCTGAAATCGATCATCCACGAGCTCCTGTGGTTCCTGAAGGGCGACACCAACATCGCCTACCTGCGCGAGAACGGCGTCACCATCTGGGACGAGTGGGCCGACGAGAACGGCAATCTCGGCCCGGTCTACGGCGCGCAGTGGCGCTCGTGGCCGGCGGCCGACGGCGGCTCCATCGACCAGATCGCCAATGTGGTGCGCGAGATCAGGGAGAACCCCAACTCGCGCCGGCTGGTCGTCTCGGCATGGAACCCGGCCGAGGTGGACGTCATGGCCCTGCCACCCTGCCACTGCCTGTTCCAGTTCCACGTCGCCGAAGGGCGGCTGTCGTGCCAGCTCTACCAGCGCTCCGCCGACATCTTCCTCGGCGTGCCGTTCAACATCGCCTCCTACGCGCTGCTGACCATGATGGTGGCGCGGGTGACCGGGCTGAAGCCCGGCGAGTTCATCCACACGCTGGGCGACGCGCATCTCTACGCCAACCATTTCGAGCAGGCGCGCGAGCAGCTCCGGCGGACGCCGAAGCCCCTGCCGCATATGTGGATCAACCCGGAGGTGAAGGACCTCTTCGCCTTCCGCTTCGAGGATTTCCGGCTCGAGGACTACATCGCCGACCCGACGATCCGCGCGCCGATCGCGGTGTGACGTCGATGAAGGTGACGCTCGTCGTCGGTGTCGCGGAGAACGACGTGATCGGCCGCGACGGCGGCATGCCGTGGCGGCTCTCCTCCGACCTGCGGCGCTTCAAGGCGACCACGATGGGCAAGCCCGTGGTGATGGGGCGCAAGACGTGGGAAAGCCTGCCGAAGCGGCCGCTGCCGGGCCGGCACAACGTCGTCGTGACCCGCGATCCCGCCTACCGGGCCGAGGGCGCGACGGTCGCCGGCTCGCTCGACGAGGCGCTGGCCATCGCGCGCGGGGAAGGGGCGGAGGAGGCCTGCGTCATCGGCGGCGGCGAGATCTACGCGGCGGCGCTTCCGCTCGCCGATGCGCTCGACGTCACCCATGTCCTCGCCGACATCGACGGCGACACCCTTTTCCCGGCCATCGACCCGGTGCTGTGGCAGGCCGTGTCGAGCGAGGACCATCCCGCCGGCGAAAAGGACAGCCACGCCACGCGCCACGTCGTCTACCGGCGCCGGAGATAGCGGAATTCTGCGGCCGCTCGCGGCGATCCGTCGCGAAAATGCCGATATGCGGCCGGCTCGCGTTGAAAGCGGCGGCGCGCGTGCCTATAACCCGGAGAAGCAACGATGCGCGGCGGCCGGAATCGCCGCGCAACACTCCGGACAGAGAGG
>JAEZXF010000388.1 GCA_023419995.1 Pseudomonadota bacterium
TCAGTGTTGCATCCTGCCTGACATGGCCAAGCGGGCGTGGCGGAAATGTGGCCGCCGCGCCCCGCAGCCGTCGTCAGAGTGCCCGCGCCAGCCCCCGGTCGAGGTCCGCGATCAGGTCGTCGGTGTCCTCCAGCCCGATCGAGAGGCGCAGCGTTCCGTCGAGGATGCCCACGGATTCGCGGGCCTCGTCGGTCAGGTTCTTGTGCGTCGTCGTCGCCGGATGGGTGATCAGGCTCTTGGCGTCGCCCAGATTGTTGGAGATCTTGACGATCTCCAGCCCGTTCAGGAGCGCGAAGGCCTTGTCCTTGCCGCCCTTGACGTCGAAGCAGATCAGCGTCGAGCCGCCGCTCATCTGCCGCGCGATGATCTCGGCCTGCGGGTGGTCCTTGCGGCCGGGATAGAGGATGCGCGACACGGCCGGATGCCCGGCGAGGTGATCGGCGATGCGGGCGGCGCTCTCGGTCTGCTGGCGGATGCGGATCGGCAGCGTCTCCAGCCCCTTCAGGAGCGTCCAGGCGTTGAAGGGCGACAGCGACGGCCCGGTGTGGCGGAAGTAGTCGTGGAACTCCTCGTCGATCCATTTCCTGTCCGACAGCACGACGCCGCCGAGGCAGCGGCCCTGGCCGTCTATGTGCTTGGTCGCCGAATAGACGACGACGTGGGCGCCGAGCGCGAGCGGCTTCTGCTGCAGCGGCGTGGCGAAGACGTTGTCGACCACCAGCCGCGCGCCGGCCTCGTTGGCGATCCGCGCCACGGCCGCGATGTCGACCACCTCCAGCGTCGGGTTGGTCGGGCTCTCGAGGAACAGCATCCTGGTGTTCGGCCGCACCGCCGCCTTCCACTCGTCCAGGCTGCGGCCGTCCACCAGCGTCGTCTCGATGCCGTAGCGCGGCATCAGCGTCTCGACCACCCAGCGGCACGAGCCGAACAGCGCCCGGGCCGAGATGACGTGGTCGCCCGCCTTCAGGCTGCACAGCAGCGCCGCCGAAACGGCGGCCATGCCGGAGGAGGTGGCGCGCGCTTCCTCCGCGCCCTCCAGCTCGCACATGCGCCTCTCGAACATGTCGACCGTGGGGTTGGCGTAGCGCGAATAGATGAAGCCCGGCTCCTCGCCCTTGAAGCGGGCCTCGGCCGCCTCGGCGGTCTCGTAGATGTAGCCCTGCGTCAGGTAGAGCGCCTCGGACGTTTCGCCGAAGGACGAGCGCATGGTGCCGGCATGGACCATCGCGGTTGCGGGTTTCCAGTTGCGCTTCGTCTCGCTCGCCATAACCATGCTCCAGACAACAAAAAACCGGCCGCGCAAGTCGCAAGCCGGTTTCCTCTCGGTCCCTTTAGCGACTTGTTTAACGTGGCTGCAAGCCGACCGGCAAATCACCACGGGATAAAGCCCCTTTACGCCTGCCTTCGGCTTGCGTCAATCGCCATCGGCGTTAAACCTCAATGCCCGTCCGGGCGGCGGGATTGAGGGAGACGTGACGTGCGCAAGACGGGCATCCTGCCGGATCGCGACATTGCCGGCCTGTTCGCCGCGGGCGCGCTGGCGGCCGACCGTCCGCTCGACGCCGACCAGGTCCAGCCCGCGAGCCTCGACCTGCGGCTGGGGACCAGGGCCTATCGCGTCCGCGCCAGCTTCCTGCCGGGACCGGCGAGCACCGTGGCCTCAAAGCTGGAGCGGCTGAAGCTCCACGAGATCGACCTGTCCGAGGGCGCGGTCCTCGAGACCGGCTGTGTCTATGTCGTGCCGCTGCAGGAGAGGCTGGCGCTGCCCGGCGACATCTCCGCCTCGGCCAACCCGAAGAGCTCGACCGGCCGCCTCGACATCTTCACCCGCGTCATGGCCGACCACGCGCAGGAGTTCGACAAGATCCCCGCCGGCTATGCCGGGCCGCTGTTCATGGAGGTCAGCCCGCGCACCTTCCCGGTCGTGGTCCGCGCCGGCTCGCGCCTGTCGCAGATCAGGTTCCGCAAGGGCCAAGCCCTGCTGAGCGAGCCGGAGCTGCGCGACCTTCACGCCGGCGAGACGCTGGTCGCCTCCGAGGAGCCCAACATCTCCGGCGGCGGCATCGCGCTCTCCATCGACCTCACCGGCAACGCCGACGGCTTGATCGGCTATCGCGCCAAGCATCACACCGCCGTCGTCGACGTCGACAGGCGCGCCGCGCTCGACGTCTACGACTTCTGGGAGCCACTGCACGCGCGCGGCCGCCCCGAGCTCATCCTCGACCCCGACGAGTTCTACATCCTCGTCAGCCGCGAGGCCGTCCACGTGCCGCCGCTGCACGCGGCGGAGATGACGCCGTTCGACCCGCTGGTCGGCGAGTTCAGGGTCCATTACGCCGGCTTCTTCGATCCGGGCTTCGGCCATTCCGCCGCCGGCGGCCTCGGCAGCCGCGCGGTGCTCGAGGTGCGCAGCCACGAGGTGCCGTTCATCCTCGAGCATGGGCAGATCGTCGGCCGCCTCGTCTACGAGCACATGCTGGCGCGCCCCGACCGCCTCTACGGCGCCGACATGAAGTCGAACTACCAGGCTCAGGGCCTGAAGCTGTCGAAGCACTTCCGCACCTGACGCGGTGGCTGGAAGGCCGGCTGCCGCGTCAGCACGTGACCGTATCATCCTATGGAAATGGACCGCTCCACGGTGAGATCGTGGAGCGGTCCATCGCGTTTCGGGGCCTCGCATTCAGGGGCGACGCGGGCGCCGCTTCATGAGACGTTGGACAGGAACTCGCGCAGCCGCGCGCTCCTCGGCGCACGGAGAACCTGGTCGGGAGGGCCGGCCTCGACGACCACGCCGCCGTCCATGAAGACGATGACGTCGGCGACCTCGCGCGCGAAGGCGATCTCGTGCGTCACCACCACCATGGTCATCCCGCCGCGCGCCAGCTCGCGCATCACCTCCAGCACCTCGCCCACGAGCTCGGGGTCGAGCGCCGAGGTCGGCTCGTCGAACAGCAGCAGCTTCGGCTCCATGGCCATCGCCCGGGCGATCGCCACGCGCTGCTGCTGGCCGCCGGAGAGCTCGCTGGGATAGGCGTCCGCCTTGTGCTTCAGCCCCACCTTGTCGAGAAGGGTCTCCGCGAGCTGCTGCGCGTCGCGCTTGTTCATGCGGCGCACCGCGACCGGGCCTTCCATCACGTTCCGGATCGCCGTCTTGTTGGCGAACAGGTTGAAGTGCTGGAACACCATGCCGATCTGGGCGCGGCGGGCGGCGATCTCCTTTTCCCGCAGCTCGATCAGGTGGTTTCCCTCCTGCCGGAACCCGACGAGCTCGCCGTCGACCGAGAGCCAGCCGGAATTGATCGTCTCCAGGTTGTTGATGCAGCGCAGGAAGGTGGACTTGCCCGACCCCGAAGGTCCGATGAGGCAGATGACCTGCCCCCTCCCGACCTCGAGGTCGATGCCCTTGAGAACCTCAACGGTGCCGAACGACTTGGTGACGCCTTCGGCGGAAACCATCGCTTCGGGAGCGCTCATTCAGTGCCCCTTTCCAAGGTTCTTCTCCAGGAAATACTGGACCAGCGACAGGAGCGAGCACATGAGCAGGTACCAGAGGCTGGCGACGATCAGCAGCGGTATCACCTCGAAGGTCCGGGCATAGATGTTCTGCACCGAGTAGAGCAGCTCCGGCAGCGCGATGACGCTGACCAGCGACGTGGTCTTGAGCATCAGGATGACCTGGTTCCCGGTGGCGGGAACGATGATCCGCAGCGCCTGCGGCAGCGTGATGCGCCCGAAGGCCTGCAGCCGCGTCATGCCGAGGGCGATCGCCGCCTGGCTCTGGCCGCGTCCCACGGCCTGCACGCCGCCGCGCACGATCTCCGCCATGTAGGCGCCTTCGTGCAGGGCGAGGCCCAGCACGGCCGCCATGAACGGCGTGATCGAGTTGCCGGAGAAGGAGAAGAGATAGGGCCCGCCGGGCATGCCGACGTTGATCTGTGGGTAGAGCGCGGAGATGTTGAACCAGAAGATGAGCTGCACTGTCCGTCGTCAGAACATTTGGCACAACTCGCGGCGTAAATTAGC
>JAEZXF010000420.1 GCA_023419995.1 Pseudomonadota bacterium
CCCGGATCCCGACGCGGTGAAGCGCAGCCGCTTCACCGACCGGCCGTCGGATGCGGCCTACGGCGCGTTCCAGCGCGGCTACTACATCACCGCGCTCAACCTCGCGACGCCGCTGGCGCTCGCGGGCGACGCGGCGGCCCAGACGCTGATCGCCGAGATCTATTCGCGCGGCCTCGGCGTGCGCCGCGACCTCGTCACCGCCATCGAATGGTACGAGAAGGCCGCCGAGCAGAAGGTGCCGGAGGCGCAGTTCCAGCTGGCGATGATCCTGCTCGACGGCGGCGAGGAGTTCCGCGACAGGACCCGCGCCGCGAGCCTGATGGAGGCCGCGGCCGACGGCGGGCACCGCCTCGCCCAGTTCAACTTCGCCCAGATGCTCGCCGACCGCGACCCGACGCCGCGCGGCACCGAGCGGGCCGTCTCCTACTACGAGAAGGCGGCGCAGGCCGGGCTGGCCGACGCGCAGTACGCGATGGCCGAGGTCCACCGTCTGGGCATCGGCGGGCGCCCGGTCGACGCCGCGCAGGCGCGGCGCTGGCTGGCGCAGGCGGCGGGGCAGGGCCACGACACGGCGCAGATCGAGCTCGGCTCGATGATGATCGAGGGCGAGGGCGGCGCGCGCGACGAGAAGGCGGGCTTCGCCTGGCTGATGCGGGCGGCCGTCGCCGGCAATCCCGCCGCGCAGAACCGCGTCGCCAAGCTCTACCGCGCCGGCATCGGCGTCGAGCCCGACAGGGTGACGGCGGCGGCCTGGTACCTGCGCGCGCGGCGCGCCGGCCTCGTCGATCCGGTGATGGAGGACCAGCTCGACGGCCTCACCGAGGAGGAACTCGCCGAGGCGAGAAAGCGCGCCCGCACGCTGGGCTGAGCGGCCCGCACTTGCCTCACGGCCCGTTTTATGGTCTTGGAGCCGCGATAAAGCGCCCGTGGCGCACACAATTTCCGGAACCGAGCAATGGCAAAGATCAACGGCAACGAAATCCGTCCCGGCAACGTCATCGAGCATGACGGCGGCCTGTGGGTGGCGGTGAAGACCAATGCGGTGAAGCCCGGCAAGGGCGGCGCCTACAACCAGGTCGAGCTGAAGAACCTCATCAACGGCACCAAGCTCAACGAGCGCTTCCGCGCCGCCGAGACGGTGGAGAAGGTGCGCCTCGAGCAGAAGGACTTCACCTTCCTCTACGAGCAGGGCGAGGCGCTGGTGTTCATGGACGACGAGAGCTACGAGCAGCTCGAGCTCGAGAAGGACTTCGTCGGCGACCGCGCCGCCTTCCTGCAGGACGGCATGAAGGTCACCGTCGAGCTGCACGAGGAACGCCCGATCGGCGTGTCGCTGCCCGACCAGGTGACGCTGACGATCACCGAGGCCGACCCGGTGGTGAAGGGCCAGACGGCCGCGTCGTCCTACAAGCCGGCGGTGCTGGAGAACGGCATCCGCGTGCTCGTCCCGCCGTTCATCTCGTCGGGCGAGCGGATCATCGTCGACACCAACGAGATCACCTACATCCGTCGCGCCGACTAGCGCGCCCGGCATTCGCGGCGGGGCGGGCGCTTGCCGGCCCCGGCCCGAATCCCGGACCCCAGGCTGGTCGCAAGGCTCAGGAGACTGTCATGGCGCGCTCCGCCATCATCAACGTCATGGTGCAGGCGGCCATGAAGGCCGGCCGGTCGCTCGGTCGCGACTTCGGCGAGGTCCAGAACCTGCAGGTCTCGCTCAAGGGCCCCGGCGACTATGTCAGCCAGGCCGACCGGCGGGCCGAGGAGATCATCTTCGCCGAGCTGTCGAAGGCGAGGCCGGGCTATTCCTTCGTCATGGAGGAGCGCGGCGAGGTCGCCGGCGACGACGATCAGCACCGCTGGATCGTCGATCCGCTCGACGGCACCACCAACTTCCTGCACGGCATCCCGCTGTTCGCGATCTCGATCGCGCTGGAGCGGCAGGGCCAGCTCGTCGCCGGCGTTATCTACAACCCGGCGATGGACGAGCTCTACACCGCCGAGCGCGGCGGCGGCGCGTTCATGAACGACCGCCGGCTCAGGGTCGCGGCGCGGCGCAACCTCTCCGACGCGGTGGTCGGCACCGGCATCCCGCATCTGGGGCGCGGGCACCACGGCCACGCGCTGATCGAGCTGAAGAACGTGATGGGCGAGGTGGCCGGCGTGCGTCGCCTCGGCTCGGCCGCGCTCGACCTCGCCTACGTGGCGGCCGGCCGCATGGACGGCTTCTGGGAAAGCTGGCTTTCGCCGTGGGACCTGGCGGCCGGCATCCTGATGGTGCGCGAGGCCGGCGGCTTCTGCACCGACACGGCGGGGGGGCAGGCGATGCTCGACACGGGCACCGTCGTCGCCGGCAACGAATCGATCCACCGCGCGCTGCTGAAGACCGTCCAGAAGAAGGCGTGAGGCGCGGCGCGCGCCTGAGCCAGCAACGTTCGTGCTGCCCCTCATCCCCCTGCCGGGACCTTCTCCCCGTGAACGGGGAGAAGGGGAAGCGGAGGCGTTGCGGCCATCTCTCCTCTCCCCGTTCACGGGGAGAGGATGCCGGCAGGCAGGTGAGGGGCTGCGCAGGTGGGCGAAGTCTACATTTGCCGGCCGCCCCGCCTGTGCCGCTTCGGTACATTTATCGGCAAGGCGCTGCCGCGCGTTAAGCTTCGGTTAAGCTTTACATGTCATTACTGTGGGCATCCAGTTCGCTGGATTCTTACCGAGTGGCCATGCCACTCCGTTTGACGCCTCCCTGTTAAACTCCTGAGAGCCGCTTCCGCGGCTCTTTTTTTGTCCGGGCGCGGCTTTTCCCGCTCTCCGGCGGCGTTAACCCTTCGTTAAACACCTGCTTGCGTTCCGGCGCATGACGTATCAAATTCCGCCGATCCATCGCATATAGGCGCGGCAAACGAGAACCGCGGCCGCGTGCGGTGGCAGCGGCGTTCACGGTGTGCAGGGGTTGCGTCAATGCAGAGTCGGGATCACGAGGGTTCCAATACGGTCAGTCTTGCCGAGCGGCGCATCTTCTCGGCGTCGTTCAAGCCGCTCTACGACGAGGGCATGGGCCTGGTCGAGCAGGCGGCCGAGTATCTGGACGGCGAGGGCCGCGCCGCGGCCAAGCTGCTGTCGCGCGTCGGCGCCACGCTCTACGCGGCCGAATCGATGCGCCTGACCACGCGGCTGATGCAGATCGCCTCGTGGCTGCTGCTGCAGCGCGCCGCCAACTCCGGCGAGATGACCCGCGACCAGGTCGCGACGGAGAAGTCGAAGGTGCGCCTCGACACCGCCTCGGCGCAGGCCGACGTCGCCGGCTGGGCCGAGCTGCCCGAGGCCTTCCGCGCCATCGTCGACCATTCGCTGCGCCTGCAGGCGCTGGTGCGGCGCATGGACGACGAGATCTACGGCGAGGCCACGGCCGCCCGGGCGAGCGTGCCGCCGCGCAACGGCAGCCCGGTCTCCGACCAGATCACCCTGTTGCAGACGGCGTTCGCGCGCGGCTGAGCGCGGGCGTCCGCGCCTCTTCCTGTTTCTGCTTTGTTCACTTTTCGATGGCATTCCCGTGCCATCGAAGTAGGGTGAACGCATGACGCACGCGATTCGCATCATCGGCATCGACCCCGGCCTGCGCCGCACCGGCTGGGGCGTGGTCGAGGCGCAGGGCAACGCGCTGCGCTTCGTCGCCTCGGGCACGGTGCGCTCCGACGACAAGGCCGATCTCGCCTCGCGGCTGTGCCAGCTCCACGACGGGCTGTCGCAGGTCGTCCACGCCCACATGCCGGACGAGGCGGCGGTGGAGCAGACCTTCGTCAACAAGGACGCGACCGCGACGCTGAAGCTCGGCCAGGCGCGCGGGATCGCCATGCTGGTGCCGGCGCTGGCCGGCCTGCGCGTCGCCGAATACGCGCCGAACGCGGTCAAGAAGGCGGTGATCGGCGTCGGCCACGGCGAGAAGCGGCAGATCCACATGATGGTCAGGGTGCTGATGCCGAAGGCGAGCTTCGACGGCGACGACGCCGCCGACGCGCTCGCCATTGCCGTCTGCCACGCGCATCACCGCCAGAGCGCCACCGGCAGGCTCGCGGCGGCCGCGCTCGCCTGACGGGCGGAGGGAGCATGATCGGCAAGCTCAGGGGAACGGTCGACGAAATCGGCGAGGACCATTGCATCCTCGACGTCCACGGCGTCGGCTACGTGGCGTTCTGCTCGGCGCGCACGCTGGCGGGGCTTTCCGGCGCCGGCGAGGCCGCCGTCCTCCACATCGAGACCTATGTCCGCGAGGACATGATCCGCCTCTACGGCTTCGCCACCGCGCTCGAGCGCGAATGGTTCCGCCTGCTGCAGAACGTGCAGGGCGTCGGCGCCAAGGTGGCGTTGGCCGTGCTCTCCACCCTGTCGCCGGCCGAGCTCGCCAATGCGATCGCGCTGCGCGACATCGCCATGGTCTCGCGGGCGCCGGGCGTCGGCAAGAAGGTGGCGGAGCGCATCGTCACCGAGCTGAAGGGCAAGGCGCCGGCGCTGGCCGGCGGGGCCGCCACCATCGGCTTCGCCCAGGAACTGGGCGAGGGCGTCGCGCCGACCTCGGCGGCCGACGCCGTCTCGGCGCTCACCAATCTCGGCTACTCGCGCGACATCGCCGCCAGCGCCGTCGCCGCCGCGATGAAGGCCGCCGGCGAGGACGCGGATTCGGCGAAGCTGATCCGCCTCGGCCTGAGGGAACTGGCGCGGTGAGGCCGCTGTTGCACTTGCCGCCCGCCCGTGGAATGACAGGGCCATGAGCCTGACACCCCGCCTGATCAGTTCCGAAAAGCGCGGCGAGGACGCGGACGTCTCGCTGCGGCCGCAGTCGCTGGACGAGTTCGTCGGGCAGCAGGCGGCGCGCGAGAACCTCAAGATCTTCATCGAGGCGGCGAAGAGCCGCGGCGACGCGCTCGACCACGTGCTGTTCGTCGGCCCCCCCGGGCTGGGCAAGACGACGCTCGCCCAGATCATGGCGCGCGAGCTCGGCGTCAACTTCCGCGCGACCTCGGGCCCGGTCATCGCCAAGTCGGGCGACCTCGCGGCGCTGCTGACCAATCTCGAGGACCGCGACGTCCTGTTCATCGACGAGATCCACCGGCTCAACCCGGCGGTGGAGGAGATCCTCTATCCGGCGATGGAGGATTTCCAGCTCGACCTCATCATCGGCGAGGGGCCGGCGGCGCGCTCGGTCAAGATCGACCTCGCCCGCTTCACGCTGGTGGCGGCGACGACGCGGCTCGGTCTGCTCACCAACCCGCTGCGCGACCGCTTCGGCATCCCGGTCAGGCTCGACTTCTACACGGTCGCCGAGCTGGAGACGATCGTGCGGCGCGGCGCGCGGCTGCTGTCGCTGCCGATGAACGACGAGGGCGCGGTCGAGATCGCGCGGCGGGCGCGCGGCACGCCGCGTATCGCCGGGCGGCTCCTGCGCCGGGTGCGCGACTTCGCCTCGGTTGCCGGCGCCGAGGTGGTCGACCGCAAGGCGGCCGACGCGGCCCTGTCGCGGCTCGAGGTCGACACGCTCGGCCTCGACAACCTCGACCGGCGCTACCTCACCATGATCGCGCGGAACTTCGGCGGCGGTCCGGTCGGCATCGAGACGATCGCGGCGGGGTTGGCCGAACCGCGCGACGCCATCGAGGACATCATCGAGCCCTATCTCATCCAGCAGGGCTTCATCCAGCGCACGCCGCGCGGCCGCATGCTGACGGCCAACGCCTGGCGGCATCTCGGCCTCGACGCGCCGCAGGACATGGCGCAGCAGCAGATCGGACTGTTCCAGGAAGAATGAGCGAGAACGACAGCCTCTCCGCCGGCCTTTCCGGCGTGCTGACCGCCTTCGGCCACCGGCTGATGGCGCGGGTCTACTACGCCGACACCGACTTTTCCGGCGTCGTCTATCACGCGCGCTATCTCGAGTTCCTCGAGCGCGGCCGCTCCGACTTCCTGCGGCTGGCGGGCGTGCACCACACCGAGCTGGCCGACGGCCTGCACGGCGAGAAGCTGGTCTGGGTGGTCCGCGGCATGGAGTTCGACTTCCGGGCGCCGGCGCGCATCGACGACGTGCTGACCATCGACACCCGCACGACCGGCGTCTCGGGCGCGCGCATCTTCATGGCGCAGGAGATCCGGCGCGGCGACGACCTGCTGATCGAGGCGAAGGTCGAGGCGGCGATCATTTCCGAGGCCGGCAAGCCGCGCCGCTTCCCCAAGGAATGGGCCGCAGCCTTCCTGCCGAAGGGGTGAAACCGGCAACGTTCGCAGCCTCTCATCCGACTTTCGGATCACCTTCTCCCGCAAGCGCGGAGAAGGGAAGAAGCGGCGAGGTCGCGGCCATCCCCTCCTCTCCCCGTTCACGGGGGAAGGATGCCGGCGGGCAGGCGAGGGGCAGCGCCGGCGCGGGCGATTAAACGCATCCTTAACCTTAACCGTTCATCAAGACGATGGTGAGGATTGCGCGCATCCGCGCGCCTTCCTTTCACCAAATTTCGCCCGGAAAAGGCCGAGAAC
>JAEZXF010000073.1 GCA_023419995.1 Pseudomonadota bacterium
GGACAGATGCGGCTAGGGAAACTTCACCGCATGATCTTCCGGAAGGTCGGTTTTTCGGGATCATGCGGGAGGCCGCCGCGCTTCCCAAGCATTCGGAAACTTGATTTGGGAACCCGCGCCGGCAGGGCTGGCGCGGGTTTTTTCGTTGGGAACATGACCGCAGGAAACGACAACGGCGGCGACACCCTGTCGCCCGAGGGAACGGAACGGCTGCTGCGGCTTCTGGCCGCGCAGCCGCGACGCCTTTCCTTTGCCGAGATCGACGGCCGGACGGTCTGGATCAAGCGCTTCGACACGGAGGCGCAGCCGCTGGCCAAGCGCGTCCATGCGCGCCTGTCGCCGCTGCTGCCCGCCGCGCTGCGCGCGTCGCGGAGCGTGGATGCCGCCGGCTTCGCCCGGCGCGAGGCGCGCAAGGCGGCCGCGTTCAACGCCGCCGGCTTCCCGACGCCCTCGATCCTGTGGCGCGGCGACACCGTGCTGGTGATGGCCGAGGTCTCCGAGATCGCCCATCAGGCGCTGGTCCGGCTGCGGGCCGGGGATCCGGCCGGCCACGACGACCTGCTCGTCGGCATGGCGGCGGCGCTGGGCCGCGTCCATGCCGCGGGCCTGTGCCACGGGCGGCCCTATCCGCGCGACATGTTCCGCCGCGCCGACGGCGCCTGGGGGTTCCTTGACTTCGAGGAGGAGCCCGAGGCGGTGATGCCGCTGGCGGCGGCGCAGGCGCGCGACGTCTGGCTTCTGTTCATGCAGGTGACGAGCCGCGCGCTCGACGAGGCCGCCAGGGCGCGCGCCTTCGCCGCCTGGCGGGCCGAGGCCCCGGCCGAGATCGTGCCCGAGCTGCGCAAGGTGGTGTCCGCCTTCTCGCTGCTGCTGCCGGCGCTGCGGCTCCTGCGGCCGATCGGCCTCGGCAAGGACGGCCGCAGCCTGCTCGACGCCATCGCCTTCCTCCGCGACGCCCTGCGCGCGGGGCGCAACCCTTCCCCGGCCGGCACGGCCGGAAAGACAAAACCAGACCGGATCGGGACACCGACATGACAGAACTTGAACAACTGGAGCGTTCGATCGCCGAGGCGATCGCCGCCGCAGCCGACGAGGCGGCCATCGAGGCGGTGCGCGTCGCGGCCCTCGGCAAGAAGGGCTCGGTCTCCGAGAAGCTGAAGACGCTCGGCGCGATGAGCGCCGAGGAGCGCCAGGTGATGGGGCCGGCGATCAACGGCCTGCGCGACCGGGTGAGCGCCGCGCTCGCCGCCCGCAAGGCCGGGCTGCGCGACGCGGCCATCGAGGCACGCCTCGCCGCCGAGCGGCTGGACGTGACGCTGCCGGTTCGGCAGGCCCCGGCCGAACGTGGCCGCATCCACCCGATCAGTCAGGTCATCGACGAGATCGCGGCGATCTTCGGCGATCTCGGCTTCGCCATCGCCGAGGGGCCGGACATCGAGACCGACTACTACAACTTCACCGCGCTGAACTTCCCCGAGGGGCATCCGGCGCGCGAGATGCACGACACCTTCTTCTTCCGCCCGGACGAGACGGGCGAGAGGAAGCTCCTGCGCACCCACACCTCGCCGGTGCAGATCAGGACCATGGAAGCGCAGAAGCCGCCGATCCGCATCGTCATCCCCGGCAAGACCTACCGCCAGGATTCCGACGCCACCCATTCGCCGATGTTCCACCAGCTCGAGGGGCTGGTGATCGACAGGACCGCGAACATCGCCAACATGAAGTGGGTGCTGAGCGAGTTCTGCAAGGCGTTCTTCGAGGTGCCGAGCGTGAACATGCGATTCCGCCCGTCCTTCTTCCCGTTCACCGAGCCGTCGCTCGAGGTCGACATCCAGTGCGACCGCTCGCGGCCGGGCGAGGTGCGCTTCGGCGAGGGTTCCGACTGGATGGAGATCCTCGGCTGCGGCATGGTCCATCCCAACGTGCTGCGCCATGGCGGGCTCGATCCCGACGAGTACCAGGGCTTCGCCTGGGGCATGGGCATCGACCGCATCGCCATGCTGAAATACGGCATGCCGGACCTGCGCGCCTTCTTCGACGCCGATGCGCGCTGGCTCAGCCACTACGGCTTCCGCCCGCTCGACCTGCCGACACTGTTCGGCGGCCTGAGCAGCTAGTTCCTGCGGGGAAAGAGATCATGAAATTCACCCTTTCCTGGCTGAAAGACCATCTGGAAACCGACGCCGCGCTCGACGAGATCGTCGAGCGGCTGACGATGATCGGCCTCGAGGTCGAGAACGTCGACGACAAGGCGGCGCTCAAGCCGTTCGTGATCGCGAAGGTGCTGACGGCGGAGAAGCACCCCGACGCCGACAAGCTGCGCGTGCTTTCCGTCGACACCGGCGCCGGCGCGCCGGTGCAGGTCGTCTGCGGCGCGCCCAACGCGCGCGCCGGCCTCGTCGGCGCGTTCGCGGCGCCCGGCACCTACGTGCCCGGCATCGACGTCACCCTGTCGGTCGGCAAGATCCGCGGCGTCGAGAGCCGCGGCATGATGTGCTCGGAGCGCGAGCTGCAGCTCTCCGACGAGCACACCGGCATCATCGACCTGCCGGAGGACGCGCCGGTCGGCACCAGCTTTGCCGCCTGGGCCAAGCTCGACGATCCGGTCGTCGAGATCAACCTGACGCCGAACCGGCCGGACGCGACCAGCATCCACGGCATCGCCCGCGATCTCGCGGCCTCCGGCCTCGGCACGCTGAAGGAGGGCGCGGTCGGCGCGATCGCCGGCGAGGGCGACTGCCCGGTGAAGGTCGCCATCGAGGCGCCCGAGCTGTGCCCCGGCTTCGCGCTGCGCCTCGTGCGCGGGGTGAGGAACGGTCCGTCGCCGAAATGGATGCAGCAGCGGCTGATCGCCATCGGCCTGAGGCCGATCAACGCGCTGGTCGACATCACCAACTACCTCACCTTCGACCGCGGCCGCCCGCTGCACGTCTTCGACGCCGGCAAGGTCGCCGGCAACCTCGTCGTGCGCCGCGCGGCGGAGGGGGAGACGGTGCTGGCGCTCGACGGGCGCGAGTACGCGCTGACGCCGGAGATGTGCGCCATCGCCGACGACAACGGCGTCGAGTCGATCGCCGGCATCATGGGCGGCGAGCATTCCGGCTGCGACGAGAACACCACGGACGTGCTCATCGAATCCGCGCTGTGGAACCCGCTCAACATCGCCCGCACCGGCCGCGAGCATTCCATCATCACCGATGCGCGCTACCGCTTCGAGCGTGGGGTCGATCCGGAATATATGGTGCCGGGCCTGGAGCGCGCGACCGAACTCGTGCTCCAACTGTGCGGCGGCACGCCCGCCCAGGCGGAGGT
>JAEZXF010000027.1 GCA_023419995.1 Pseudomonadota bacterium
GCAGGAGCTCGGCGCCCTCGGGATCGAGCTTTCAGGTGATGCGGGGGCGCTCAGCCTCGTGAAACAGGATGCGCGCGCTCTGCTCCTCGAGAAACGCGCGCTTCTCCTCGACGAAGAACAGCTCCTCGCAGCCGAACGCGAAATCCTTCAGCCCCTCGGGCTCCATCGGCCAGACGAGCCCTACCTTGCGGACCGCGATCCCCAGCGCCCCGGCCCGCGCCTCGTCGATGCCGAGCAGGGCGAGCGCCTCGCAGAGATCGCCCCACGCCTTGCCCGCGGTGACGATGCCGAGCCGCGCGCCGCGCCGGCCCAGGACGCGCCGGTCGAGCTGGTTGACCCGGGCGTAGTCGTGCACGCGCGGCAGCCTGTCGCGGATGACCACGGTTTCGTCGCGCTGCGGCGCATAGTCCGGCCGGGGGCGGATCGCCCCGTCGTCGAGGCTCGGATTCGGTCTGACGATGGCGAGGTCGAGCTCCCGCGCGTCGACGGTGGTCGTCGTCTCGACGGTCTCGTTGACGGTCTTCAGCCCGACCCACAGCCCGCTGTAGCGGGAGAGCTCCCAGCCGTGCAGGCTGTAGTCGAGGATCTCCTGCACGTTCGAGGGATAGAGCACCGGGATGAGGTTCGCCGCCAGCGCCTGCTCGCTCTGGTGGGCGACGGTGGAGGACTTGCCGGGGTGGTCGTCGCCGAACACCAGCAGCACGCCGCCATGCGCCGTGGTGCCGGCATAGTTGGCGTGCTTGAAGACGTCGCCGGACCGGTCGACGCCGGGACCCTTGCCGTACCAGAGGCCGAAGACGCCGTCGACCTTGGCGCCGGGGTAGTTGGCGAGCTGCTGCGTGCCCCAGACGGAGGTGGCGGCAAGGTCCTCGTTGACGCCCGGCTGGAAGCGCACGGAAGCCGCGGTCAGCAGATCGCGGTTGCGCCACAGCTCGCTGTCGAAGCCGCCGAGCGGCGAGCCGCGATAACCGGAAACGAAGCCCGCCGTGTTCAGCCCGGCCCGGCGGTCGCGCTCGCGCTGCATCAGCAGCGCGCGCACCAGCGCCTGCGTTCCGGAAAGCAGGATCGTGCCCTCGGTCTTGAGGTAGCGATCCTCGAGCATCACCTCGATGGGCGTGAACCTGCCGGGGTGCGCGATCTCATTCACGGCGTTTCTCCCGCTAGCCCGCGACCTTGCCCGACGTGCAGCGGACGACCTTCTCCGCGGCAAGCCGGTCGATCTCGACGGACGAGAAGCCGACCCCCTCGAGGATCGCCCGGGTATCGGCGCCGGGCGTCTCGGCGAAGTGGCGGACGGCGGGGAGCGCGCCGTCGTAGCTGATCGGATGGTTCAGCACGGTGAACGCCTTGCCGGTCGAGATCGGTATCGAGCCGACGGAGCCGTTATGGGAGACCTGCGGATCGGAGAGCAGGTCGTCATAGGTCTGGACGCGGGCGTACCACATCTGGAGCGGTGCCAGCGCGCGGTCGAGGCGGCCGTAGGTCCAGTCGGCCAGGACGACGCCCAGGCGCTCCATGATCGCGTCGCGGTTGGCCATCCTGTCGGCGGAAAGCCCGATCAGCTCGGCGTCGCCGATCGCGTGGGCGAAGCCGTCGACCCCGCCGCCGAGGCTGAGGACGGCATGGCAGTCCGCCAGCCGGAACACGCCGTAGGGCGCGGGCAGGAACCACGACGCGAGCCGGCCGTCGCGGCGGATCCAGTCCTGACCGAGCTTGCCGGAGAAATATCCCGACATCGCCTCGCCCTGCAGGTCGAGGCCGGCGCTCAGGAGATTGGATTCGATCCGCGTCCCCTCGCCGGTCGTGAGCTTGCGGATATAGGCGGCGCAGATCGCCATCGCCATCAGCGCCGCGCCGTGCACGTCGACCACCGGCACGCCGGGCACGGCGGGCACGGTCTCCATGTCGCCGGTGACGGAGATGAGGCCGCAGCGCGCCTGCACCAGAAGGTCCTGCCCCGGCTCGTCCTTCATCGGCCCGCTGCCGCCCCAGCCCGAGGCGGAGGCGTAGATGATGTCGGGGCGGATCGCCTTCACCGCCTCGTAGCCGAAGCCGAGCCGGTCGAGCACGCCGCCGCGGTAGTTCTCGAGCACGACATCGGCGCCCTCGATCAGCCGCGCCACGACCTCGCGGGCGCCGGGGGCCTTCAGGTCGACCGCGACCGAGCGGACGTTGCGGTTGACGGCGGCGAACGTCGCGCTGATCCCGTCGACGAACACGTTGGCCGGCCCGTAGCTGCGCTCGAAGGCGCCGCCGAGCGGCTCGATCTTGACGACCTCGGCGCCCATGTCAGCCAGATACTGGCCGGCGGCGGGGCCCTGCACGAAATGGGTGAAGCTGACGACCTTCATCTGACCGAGCATGATGTCCTCGACTGGCTGGAGTTCGATCGTCCGGCGCGGTTCAGATGACCGTGCGGCCGGACTTGAGCATCGAACGGGCGATGACCATGCGGTGGATGTCGGAGGCGCCGTCGAAGATGCGGTAGACGCGGGCGTCGCGATAGAGCTGCTCGATGTTCAGCTCCTTGCAGTAGCCCATGCCGCCGAAGATCTGCACCGTCTTGTCGGCCACCCGGCCCAACATCTCGGAGGCGAAGTACTTCACCATCGAGACCTTGTCGCGCGGGTCCATGCCCTGGTCGATCTCCCAGGCGGCGTTGAGCACCATCATGCGGGCGGCGAAAAGCTCGGTCTGCATGTCGGCCAGCATCGCCTGCACCATCTGGAACTCGCCGATCGGCTGGCCGAACTGCTTGCGCTGGCGGGCATAGTCGATGCTCGCGCCGAGCAGCTTGCGCGCCATGCCGACGGAACGGCCGCCGACCATGCCGAGCCGCACCCGGTTGATCGTGGACAGCGCCTGGAACAGCCCCGTCCCTTCCTCGCCGAGCATCTGCGACTTCGGCAGGCGCACGTCCTCGAAGAAGAGCTCGCAGTGGTTGGTGGCGCGCAGGCCCATCATGTACTGCACCCGCCCGATCGTGAAGCCGGGGGTGTCGCGATCCACGAGGAAGGCGCTGATCCCGCGCGCACCCTTGGAGGGATCGGTGACCGCGGTGACGATGAAGGCATCCGCGACGTCGGCGTCCGAGATGAAATGCTTGCTGCCGTTGAGGACGAAATCGTCGCCGTCGCGGCGGGCCTGGGTGCGGATTCCGGCGGCATCGGAGCCGGCGCCCGGCTCGGTCATGCCGAGCGCCACGTTGATCTCGCCCGAAACGGCGCGGTCGAGGTACTTCTGGCGCTGGTCGCCGACGCAGTTGAGGAGCGACATCGGGATCGCCCCGAAGGCCCGGCGCACCAGCGCATCCTTGGTGAAGCCGAACTCCTCCTCGCACAGGCACATGTCGACGGCGCTCAAGCCGCCGCCGCCGACCTCCTCGGGCATGCCGAGGGCGAAGAGGCCGAGCTCCCTCGCCTTGCCGCGCAGCTCCCTCGCGACCTCGGGGCGCACGTACTGCACTTCCTCGACCTCGGCCTCGTGGGGGGCGAGCTCCTGCGCGATGAACTTGCGCAGCATGTCCAGCAGCATCTGGGTTTCGGGGGAGAGGGAAAAGTCGATCACGGTTGTCTCCTGGGGGATGTATGGCGCGGGGTCTCAGCGGGCGCCGAAATCGGCGACGGCGAGCACGTCCGTGAAGCGGGCGGGACGCTTCTCGACGAAGGCGGCGACGCCCTCGTTGAAGTCGCGCGTCCGGGAAAGGGTCTCGCTCAGCGCAAGCGAACGGGCGATCGCCTCGCTCTCGGGCAGGTCGAAGGCGTTCTCCAGCGCCGTCTTGCAGGCATAGACCGCCTGCGCGGGCGCCTCGGCGAGCCGTTCGGCGATGCCGAGCGCCACCGCCTTCGCCTCGCCGGCGGGCGCGATGCGGTTGATGAGCCCCCAGGCGAGCGCCGTCTCGGCCGAGATCATGTCGCCGAGGAGCATCAGCTCCTTGGCGCGCCCCATGCCGATCCGGCGCGTCACCCGCACCGTGCCGCCGCTGCCGGGAAAGCCGCCGAGCTTGATCTCGGGCAGTCCCATCCTCGCATTCTCCGAGGCCACCAGCATGTCGCAGCCGGAGGCGAGCTCAAGCCCGCCGCCGAGCGCGATTCCCTCGATGGCGCCGACGGTCGGCTTGGGGAAATGCGCCAGCATGCCGTAGACCTCGTTCTCCGGCCCGAGCTTCGTGCGCACGATGGCACGGTCGGCACAGAGCTGCGGGAACTCGCGAATCTCCGAGCCCGCGCAGAAGGCGCGCTCGCCCTCGCCCGTCAGCACCAGCGCCCCGACCTCCTGGTCGGCCGCCAGCGCGGTCAGCGCGGCACCGAGGTCGCGGGTCATGTCGAGGGTGACGGTGTTCATCTTGCCATGGGAAAGCACCACGACGGCCACGCGGCCATGGCGTTCCACCCGGATCCTGGATTCCGACATGCATACCTCCCTTGTCCCGACCTGCTTGACTTATACTGACTTGCACGTCAATAAGTTTTTTGAAACTCAAACTCGACCTGGAGGGAAATCCAGCGTCGGAAAGCAGGCTAATACCGCCATTCGGAGGACAGCATGGCAGCAATCGTGGTCGCCAAGGTTCAGGTCACGGACCCGGAAAGGTACGAATCGTACAAACCCCTGGCGAAAGCGGCGATCGAGGCGTTCGGTGGCCGCTATCTGGTGCGTGGCGCGGATCCCGTCGCGCTCGAGGGCGAGCCGGCGGCGGTCCGCTACGTCGTCGTCGAATTCGATTCGATCGAGACCGCCCAGCGTTTCTATGACTCGGAACTCTATCTCGCTGCCCGCGACGCACGCCGCGGCGCGGCGCAGGCCGAGATCGTTGCACTGACTGGTGTGTAAGGAGATTTCATGCCCAAGATGCTCTACGATTGCAGCGGCGTCATCCCCGCCTGCCTGCTTCCGCTCCACGACGACCTTTCGATCGACGAGGGCAGCTACCGCTCGCATCTGCGCGACGTGGCCGGCGTGCGCGGCGTCGCCGCGATCACCGTCAACGGCCATGCCTCGGAGGTCTCGTCCTGCACCTTCGAGGAGCAGAGCCGGCTTCTCGAAGTCGCGCTCGACGAGATCGGCGACCGCATGCCGCTCGTCAACGGGATCTACGCCGACAGCGGCCACGAGGCGGTGCGGATCGCCAGGATGGCCGACGCAAGCGGCGCCTCGGCGCTGCTGGTGTTCCCGCCGAACGTGTTCCTCCTCGGCCAGCGCCCGGAGATGGTGCTCGACCACTACAAGCGGATCTCCGACGCCACCGACCTGCCGCTCATCATCTTCCAGTTCCCGGTCAACCTGCCGGTTTCCCACAGCTTCGACGTGCTGCGCCGGCTGATCGAGGAGGTGCCGTCGATCCGCGCCATGAAGGACGGAATCGGCAGCCCGGTGCTGCACGAGATGCACGTGCGCGAGTTGCAGTCGGCCGAGCGCCCGTTCAACGTCCTGTCCACGCATTCGGCGTGGCTGCTGCCGTCGCTGGTGCTCGGCTGCAACGGGCTTCTGTCCGGTGCCGGCAGCACCATTGCGGATCTGCAGGTCAGGCTCTACGAGGCGGTGAAGGCCAACGATCTGGCCACGGCCCGGGACGTCGCGGCGCGCATCTATCCGCTGACGCATGCCTTCTACCGTGAGCCGGGAGTTGATATGCATAACCGCATGAAGGAAGCACAGGTCATACTGGGCCGCCTGCCGAGTGCCGCCGTCCGCGCGCCGCTTCAGAAGCTCTCTACGGCGGAGATCGAGGGGATCCGGCAGGCGCTCGCCAAGGCAGGCGTCACTCGGGAGGGAACCCGAGCGTGACCTGGGGCGTGGGGAGAGAAGGACGGTGCCTGCGATGGAGAACACGATGCGCGACCAGATCAAGCGTCTGGCAGAGGAACTGCTGATCCGGCACGGGTATCGCGGCTTCAACTTTCGCAGTATCGCCGAGGAGCTTGGCACGACGCGTGCCAACCTCCACTACCATTTCGGCAACAAGGACGGGCTCGTCCACGAGGTGCTCGAGGAATATGCCCGCCGCACACTCGCGCTCTACGAGACGGTGTGGACCGATCCTTCGACCAGCCTGCGCGAGAAGGTCAGGCGCACGACCGAGCATGCGCGCCAGCGCTACAAGCAGTTCAACACGCCGAAGGACACGGGCGCCTCGTGGAGCCTCATGATCCGCCTGCGCTCGGACGCCGACGCGCTGACGCCCGTCATGCAGCAGATCCTGCAGAACGCCACCCGCGAGTTCGAGCGGCTGGTCCGCATCGGCGTGCGGCTGGCGATCCATTCGGGCGGGCTGCGCCCCGACACGCCCGAGGAGGACATCACCGTCCTCCTCAGCAACAACATCCACTATGCCGGCTCGGTGACGCGCGACCACGCCAATTTCGAGCGGCTGGAGAAGCTCTGGAACGCGTCGATCAACCTGATCGAGCAGGCCTATTCGGGCGAGGCCCGAGCCTCCTCCCCGGCCTCGGCGCCGTAGAGACGCCGCACCGAGATGCCCTCGGCCTGCCGGTCCCACGTCGCGGCCGGCTCGAAGGAGCGCTTCAGCACGTCCTTGCGGATCTTGCCCGTCGCCGAGCGGGGGAATTCGTCCATGACGCGGATGTAGCGCGGCAGCATGTGGTGCGGCAGCTTGCCTGCCAGCCGCTCAAGCACGGCAAGGGGCGCGGGCGCCGCCGCGCCGGGCGCGACCAGCACGCACAGGAGGATGTCGTCGTCCGAGTCGAAACCGGACGGCACGCCGATCGCCGCGCTTTCCTGGATGCCGGGGGCGCCGCTCGCGGCATGCTCGATGTCATGGGCCGAGATGTTCTCCGCCCGCCGGCGGATGCGGTCGGCGGCGCGGCCCGAGAACCACAGCCAGCCCTCGGCGTCGCGATGGCCGAAATCGCCGGTGTGGAACCACAGATTGCGCTGCGCCTTCAGGGTTTCCTCGGGCGCCCCGTAGTATCCCGCCATGATGACGCCCGGCCGCCTCGGCCGGACCTGGAACTCGCCCACGGCGCCGTCCGGCAGCTCGCGGTCGGTCTGCGGGTCGGCGACGCGGAACTCGAACCACTCGTCGCGGATCCTGCCGCAGCTGCCGGGGCGCAGCGGCTCGTCCGCCGGATGCCAGGCGGGAATGCCGATCTCGGTCATGCCCCAGGTCTCTATCCCCTTCACGCCGAACCGCGCCTCGAAGGCATGGGCGATGTGGCGCGGAAAGGGCGAGCTGCCGAGCCGCGTCAGCGGCATCAGGCTATCCTCCGGCCGCGGAGGCTGGGCATGGACCATCTCGATCAGCGGACCGTGCATGAGCGTCGCGGTCGCGCCGGTGGCGATGATCCGGTCGACCCACGCCGACGGCTCGAACCTGGCGTCGAGCGCCAGCCGCCCGCCCGTCAGCAGGCAGGGCAGCACGCCGCAGTCGCGGGCGGCCATATGAAACAGCGGATGGGCGCAGAAGGTGGTGTCTGAACCAGAGAGCCACAACCCCTGCCGCGTCAGCTCGGCGACGACGAAGACCTGGGCATGGGTCATCTGCACGGCCTTCGCCGGCCCGGTGGTGCCCGAGGTGTAGATGATGGTGG
>JAEZXF010000058.1 GCA_023419995.1 Pseudomonadota bacterium
CCCCGAGCGGGCGCCGGCGCGGCCCCGGCGGCGGTCAGCCGGCGTAGCCGGCCATGCGCGGCAGCCACAGCACCAGCTCCGGGACAAAGGTGATCAGGCCGAGGCACACCACCATCCAGAACAGGAACGGCATGCAGTCGCGGATGATGTCCTTGATCGGCGCGCCGGAGATGTTGGTCATGATGAACAGCAGCAGCCCGTAGGGCGGCGTCACCAGCCCCAGCATGACGTTGACCACGACGACGACGCCGAAATGGACGAGGTCGATGCCGAGCGCCTGCGCCGTCGGGATGAACACCGGCACGATGATCAGCAGCACCGCCGTGCCCTCGAGCACGCAGCCGAGCAGCAGCAGGATGATGTTGACCAGGATCAGGAACTGGATCGGCGACAGGTCCCACGCCGTCAGGATGAGCTTCAGCGTGTTCGGGATGTTCTCGACGGTGACGACGTAGTTGAAGACGAGCGAGCCGGCGATCAGCATGCCGATCGAGGCGCTGGTCTTGGTCGAGATCAGGAGCGCGCTGTAGGCCTCGCGGGCGCTGAGGCTGCGGTAGAACACGACGGAGATGACCAGCGCGTAGGCCGCCGCCAGCGCCGCCGCCTCGGTCGGCGTGGTGATGCCGGTGTAGATGCAGCCGAGCAGGATGACCGGCATCAGCAGCGCCGGGAAGGCGCGCCAGGTGATGCCGGGGATCTCGCGCAGCGGCACCGCCTCCTCGACCGGGAAGTTCTTGCGCCGCGCGGTCCAGGCGACCTGGCCCATCTGCATGAACGACATCAGCAGGCCCGGCACGACGCCGCCGAGGAACAGGTAGCCGATCGAGGCGTCGGAGACGAGCGCGTAGATGACGAGCGGGATCGACGGCGGGATGATCGGCCCGACCACGGCGGTGACCGCGGTGAGCGCCGCGGCATAGCTCGGCGTGTAGCGGTTCTCGCGCGTCATCATGTTCTGCATCATGCGGCCGGAGCCGGCCGCGTCGGCGATGGCCGAGCCGGACATGCCGGCGAAGATGATCGACTGGACGATGTTGACCTGCGCCAGCCCGCCGCGGAAGCGGCCGACGAGCACGTTGCAGAAGCGCAGCAGCCGCTCGGTCATCGAGCCGGAGTTCATGATCTCGGCCGCCAGCACGAACAGCGGCACGGCGAGGATCACGTAGTTGGAGTACATGCCGTTGAGGAACTGCTCGGCCGCCGTGCCCATGTCGAGGCCGGTCATGAACAGGTAGAGGATGGAGCCGCACATCATGGCGAGGCCGATCGGCAGGCCGAGGAGCGCGAGCGCCGTGATGATGACGATCGAGATGGAAAACGGGCTGGTGAGGTTCATACGCCTGAGCTCGCCTTGGTCGGGTCATACGCCTCGGGCGCCTGTCCACGCACCGCCAGCCAGGCGATCCAGATGTAGCGGACGATCATCGCGACGGCGAAGACGATGTAGATGGAATAGAGGTAGTCGAAGCGGATCTTCAGGTAGGCCGAGCGCTCGACCTTCATGAAGGTGACGTAGTCGATCACCGCCGGCAGCGAGATGCCGAACAGGAAGATCAGGGCGGCCGCCGTGACGAGGCCCATGACGCGGCGCGGACCGTCGCGCACCGCGCCGTAGACGAGGTCGAAGCGGATTTCCTCGCGCTCGCGCACCACGAAGGCAGAGCCGAACAGCACCAGCCAGATCCACAGCACGACGCTGATCTCGTGCGTCCAGCCGATGGGCATGTTGAGCAGATAGCGGAATGCGATCTGGAGCACGAAGGCCACGAACATCGCCGCCAGCATCGCACAGGCGATGTTCTCGGCACGGGCGCGGAACCACTCCAGGACGCGCGTTGCGGGCGATCCTTGCATCGTCTCCTCCTGTGGCCGCCGCCCGCGGCGGGGCGGCGGCGGATGGCGCGGGGCGCGCCGGGCCTAGAGCGCGTTGATCTTGTCGATGAGGCCGGCCGGCCAGCTCTTGGCCAGGTCGGATTCAAGATACATCTTCTGCGCGTGGGCGCGGAACGCGTCGACGTTCGGCACGTAGACGTCGAGGCCCATCTGCTTGAACGAGGCGGCGAGCTCCTCCTCGCGCTTCAGGTGCTCGGCGGTGCTCCAGGCGATCGCCTTGTCGGCGGCGGCCTGCACCCTGTCGCGCTGCTCGGCGCTCATCTCGTTCCATGCCTTGGACGAGATGACGAGCAGGTCGAAGCCGACGAGGTGCGAGGTCAGCACGATCTGCTGCATCACCTCGTAGAACTTCATGTTCTGCACGTTGGGCAGCGGGTTGTCCTGGCCGTCGATGGCGCCGGTCTGCAGGCCGGTATAGACCTCGGCATAGGCCATCGGCGTCGGATTGGCGCCGAGCGCCTGGCCGAGGAACTGCCACGAATCGCCGCCCGGCATGCGCAGCTTGACGCCGGCCATGTCGGCGGGGGTGTCGATCTTCTTGTTGCCCTTGAGGCCGACCTGGCGCGTGCCGAAGAAGGTCGGGCCGAGGACGCGGATGCCGAGCTTGTCCTCCGCCAGCTTCTTCATCTCCTCGCCGAGCTCGCTGTCGAAGAAGGTCTTGAGATGCTCGGCGTCGCGGAACAGGTAGGCCGAGGTCAGGATCGACCATTCGGGCACCTGGTTGGAGACGTCCTGCGGGGCGATGTTGCCCATCTCGAGATTGCCGCGCTGCAGCGCGACGAGCTCGGTGCCCTGCTTGAACAGGACGCCGCCGTAGTAGCCCTCGAAGGTGAAGTCGCCGGCGATCGCCTCGGCGAACTGCTTCATCATGTCGGCGCGGATGTCCTGCTCGGAGAACACCGCCGAGAAGCGCAGCTTCGGCTTGTCCTGCGCGAGCGCGGGAAAGGCGGCCGCCGACGCGAGAAGGCCTGCCGCCACCAGAACGCTGCGGCGTGTGGTTTTGAACGTCATCGTATTCCTCCCTGGTTGGTTGACGCCGGACCGGCGGACCGGTTCCTCCCGGCGTCGTTTGCAGTAACGATCAGAGCGCGTTGATCCGCTCCAGCATGCCCGCCGGCCAGTCCCTGGACAGCGAGGAGTCGAGATATTTCCTGTTGGAGTAGGCGCGGAACGCCTCGACGTCGGGCGTGTAGACGTCGAGGCCCTCGCCCTTGAAGTACTCGACCAGTTCGGCCTCCTCGCGCAGGTACTCCGCGTTGCTCCAGGCGAAGGCGGCGTCGGCGGCCTTCCGGATGCGCTCCTGCTGCTCGGGCGTCAGGCTGTCGAACAGCCTGGCGCTCATCAAGAGGATGCCGAAGCCGACATTGTGGCCGGTCAGCACGATCTGGTCCGTGACCTCGTGGAACTTCATCAGCCGGTTGTTGGGCAGCGGGTTGTCCTGCGCGTCGATGGCGCCGGTCTGCAGGCCGGTATAGACCTCGGCATAGTCCATGGCGGTCGGGTTGGCGCCGATCGACTCGCCGAGGAACTGCCAGGATTCGCCGCCCGGCATGCGCAGCTTGATGCCGGCGAGGTCCTCCGGCACGTTGATCTTCCTGTCGCCGCGCAGGTTGACGTGGCGCGTGCCGTAATAGGCCGGCGCGAGGATGACCACGCCCATCTCGTCGCGCGCCATCTTCCTGAACTCGTCGCCGACGTCGCTGGCGAAGATCGCGCTCATGTGGGCCGCGTCGCGCACCAGATAGGCGGCGGTGAGGATGCTGAAGGCCGGCACCTGCTTGGCGAAGTCGGAGGGCGGCATCAGCGCCACCTCTAGGTTGCCGCGCTGGACCGCGACGATCTCGGTGCCCTGCTTGTAGAGCGTCGAGCCGAAATAGGGCTCGAAGGCGAAGTCGTCGCCGATCTCCCTGGCGAAGATCTCGACCAGCGCCCGCGAGCGCGGCGCGTCCGCGGTGGTGGAATCGGCGAAGCGCAGCTTGATCGCCTCCGCCGAAGCCGCGCCCCCGGACAGGCCGAGGGACAGGCAGAGCGCCAGCGCGGCGGTGCCGATCAACGCTGCCCTTCTCGTGAATCGTTCAGTCATGTCGCTGGTTCTCCTTCCTGGGGTTGTGGCCGAAACGGTGCTCGGGAAGGCCCTGTCCCGCCCCCTCGATCGCGAACAGCGCGCCGGCCAGCGGCTCGGCCGCGAGCTGCTCCGGGCTCAGGAACTTCGCCGCCGTGGTGACGTAGAGCGTCTTCAGGTCCGCCCCGCCGAAGCACAGGCAGGTCGGGTTGGTCACCGGCAGCGGGATCGTCCGGTCGACGCGGCCGTCGGGCCGGTGGCGCACGATGCGCCCGCCGGCGAAGAACGCCGTCCACAGGCAGCCGTCGACGTCGACGCAGGCGCCGTCCGGGCGCTCGCCGGTCGCCGAATGGTCGGCGAACAGCCGCCGGTTGGTGACGGCGCCGTCGTCGAGGTCGAGGTCGAAGGCCCAGCTTTGGTAGCGGCGCGTGTCGGTGAAGTAGAGGGTGCGGCCGTCGGGGGTGAAGGCGATGCCGTTGGAGACGATCACGTCGCCGACGATCTTCGTCACGCCGCCGTCCGGGTCGACGCGGTAGAGGCTGCCGTTCGGGCGATGCAGCGCGTTGTCCATGGGGCCGACCCAGAAGCGGCCGCGCGCGTCGACGCGGCCGTCGTTGAGCCGGTTGTCGAG
>JAEZXF010000124.1 GCA_023419995.1 Pseudomonadota bacterium
CCCCGTTGAGCGTCCCGGGGGTGGGGGCGGGGGGGCGGCCCCGCCCCCGCGACTCCACCAGCGTGTTCCCGCCGGAAGCGCTGGCGCTTCCCGACATCGGCTACATGCGCGCGCTCTCCCCGGAGGGCGTGCTCTCCATCAACCCCAGCACGATCCTGCTTCTCGAAGGCAGCGGTCCGCCGGAAGCGCTCGACGTCCTCAGGAAGGCGAGCGTGCCGCTGGTGACCGTGCCGGAGAAGTTCGATCGCGCCGGCATCCTGGAGAAGATCGCCGTCGTCGGCGACGTCCTCGGCGTCGGGGACAAGGCTGGCAAGCTGGCCGACCGGGTCGCCGCCGACATCGACGCCGCGCAGGCGGCGACTGCCGGCATCGAGAACCGCAAGAAGGTGCTGTTCGTGCTGTCGCTCCAGGGCGGGCGCGTCCTCGCCTCGGGCACCGGAACGGCGGCCGACGGCATCATCGCGCTCGCCGGCGGCGTCAACGCGGTCGACGCCTATCCCGGCTACAAGCAGCTTTCCGACGAGGCGATCATCGAGGCCGCCCCCGACGTGATTCTCGCCATGGATCGTGGCGGCGACCACGAGACGCAGGCCGACCAGCTACTCTCCCATCCGGCGATTGCCGCGACGCCCGCGGCGGCCAACCGCCAGGTGGTGCGCATGGACGGTGCCTTCCTGCTCGGCTTCGGCCCGCGCACGGCGGAAGCCGCCCGCGAGCTGGCCTCCGCACTCTATGGCGACGCCATCGGCACGCGCTGAAGGAACCGATGGAAGCACTTCTGAGGCTGATGGGCGCACAACGTCACGCAGGACCGGTCCCCGAAGGGGACCGGTCCGCGCGCGCTCGCGCCGCGATCGGCGTCCTTGCCGTCGCGCTCGTCGTCGTCTCGCTGTTCAGCCTGACCACCGGCGCCTCCGACGCCTCCGCCTGGGACGTCGTCACCGGCTGGTTCAACCCCGCCGATTCGGCGCTTTCGGCGCGCGACCGCATCATCGTCTATGACATCCGCCTGCCGCGCATGGTGCTCGGCATCCTGATCGGCGCGGCGCTCGCCGTCTCCGGCGCGGTCATGCAGGGCCTGTTCCGCAACCCGCTCGCCGATCCCGGCCTCGTCGGCGTCTCCGCCGGCGCCGGGCTGGGCGCGATCACCGTCATCGTCCTCGGCTCCACCGTCCTCGGGCCCGTCCTGGCGCTGTTCCGCATCTATGCCCTGCCGCTCGCCGCCTTCGCCGGCGGCCTCGCCACCACGCTCCTCCTCTATCGCGTCGCCACCCGCCACGGGCGCACCTCGATCGCCACCATGCTTCTGGCCGGCATCGCGCTCGGCGCCATGGCCGGGGCGTTCTCCGGCGTCCTCGTCTACATCGCCGACGACAGGCAACTGCGCGACCTGACATTCTGGGGCCTCGGCTCGCTGGCGGGCGCCACGTGGTCGAAGATCGCCGCCGCCGGCCCGATCATCGTTCTGGCCCTTCTCGCCGCGCCCTTCATGGCGCGCTCGCTCAACGCCATGGCGCTCGGCGAGGCGACGGCCCACCATCTCGGCATCCCGGTCCAGCGGTTCAAGAACATCGCCATCGTCTCGGTCGCCGCCGCCACCGGCGCGTCGGTCGCCGTCTCGGGCGGCATCGGCTTCGTCGGCATCGTCGTGCCGCACCTGCTGCGCCTGCTGATCGGGCCGGATCACCGCTATCTGCTGCCGGCCTCGGCGCTTCTCGGCGCATCGCTTTTGCTGCTCGCCGACGCCGTCAGCCGCACCATCGTCGCCCCGGCCGAGCTGCCGATCGGCATCGTCACCGCCGCCGTCGGCGCGCCCTTCTTCCTGTGGATCCTGCTGCGCCGGCGCGGGATCCTGGACCTCTAGAGGAGAAGACGATGATCGAGGCGGACAAGGTTTCGGTGTCGTTCGGCGCCAAGCGCATCCTGCACGACGTCGGCTTCGAGGCCCGGCCGGGCGAGGTCACCGCCATCGTCGGCCCCAACGGCTCGGGCAAGACGACGTTCCTCAAGGCGCTGTCGGGCGACCTCAAGGCGGCCGGCACGATCCGGCTGAACGGCCGCGACCTGCGCGACCTGAAACCGTGGCAGGCGGCTGCCTTGCGCGCCGTGCTGCCGCAGGCGACGTCGCTGTCGTTTCCCTTCACCGTGCGCGAGATCGTCCGCCTCGGCATCACCGGCGGCCGCTCGGGCGCGCTGGCCGGCGAGAACGAGCGCCTGCCCGAGCGGGCGCTGGCGCGCGTCGACCTAGAGGGCTTCGCCGGCCGCTTCTATCAGGAGCTGTCGGGCGGCGAGCAGCAGCGCGTCCAGCTCGCGCGCGTGCTGTGCCAGGTATGGGCGCCCGTGCTCGAGGGCGAGCCGCGCTGGCTGTTCCTCGACGAGCCGGTCTCCAGCCTCGACATCAAGCACCAGCTCGTCATCATGAAGATCGCCCGCGACTTCGCCGCGCGCGGCGGCGGCGTAGTCACCATCCTGCACGACCTCAACCTGACCTCGAAGTTCGCCGACAGGGTGAGCGTGATGTGCCGGGGCAGGGTGGCCGCGTCCGGCAGCCCCGCCGAGGTGTTCACTGACGAGCTGATCCACCGCGTGTTCGAGTGCCGGCTGAAGGTGGGCGTCCTGCCGGCGGGCGGCGCGCCGTTCGTGCTCCCGCAGTCGGCATTCTGAGCGCCGGCGGCCCCGGACAGACAAAACCACTTGTCTTT
Source organism: Pseudomonadota bacterium (assembly GCA_023419995.1). Lineage (GTDB taxonomy): Bacteria > Pseudomonadota > Alphaproteobacteria > Rhizobiales > Rhizobiaceae > Aerobium. Next base: position 2,703 of record JAEZXF010000124.1, read on the forward strand.
TATGGCGTCAGTCGCTAATCGCGCGCCATCCGCATGCAACGCATTCACCGCGCCAAAGGGAAGTTACAATGGCCAAGGGTAAATTTGAGCGTACGAAGCCGCATGTCAACATCGGCACGATTGGTCACGTTGACCACGGCAAGACGAGCCTGACGGCGGCGATCACGAAGTACTTCGGCGAGTTCAAGTCGTACG
>JAEZXF010000184.1 GCA_023419995.1 Pseudomonadota bacterium
GGTCTACGGCGTCGCCTGATACCGCACGAGCGTAATGTCGGAGCGCCGGTTCCGCCCCTCACCTGCCTGCCGGCATCCTCTCCCCGTTAACGGGGAGAAGGCGGCCCGAAGGACCGGGCGCCGCCGACGGTCAATCGTCGCGCCCTTCGGCACGATCATCCAGCGCGGCGATGCCGAGCTCCAGCGCCGTGCGCACGGTTTCGGTGCGGATGAAGGCGCGGCCGCGATCCTCGAATGTGCGGCGCGTCGCCTCGACGGGCCGGCCCTCGACCGCCACCCCGAACCAGACCAGCCCGACCGGCTTCTGCGCCGTGCCGCCGCCCGGCCCGGCAATGCCGGTGACGGCGAGCGCGATGGAAGCGCGGCTCTTCGCCAGCGCACCGGCCGCCATCTCGCGCGCCGTCTCTTCCGACACCGCGCCGTGAACGGCGAGCGTGTCGACGGAGACGCCGAGCATCTCCATCTTGGCCTCGTTGGAATAGGTGACGAAGCCGCGGTCGAGCACGGCCGACGAGCCGGAGATGTCGGTGATCGCGGCGGCGATCATGCCGCCGGTGCAGGATTCGGCCGTCGCGGCGAGGATCCCCGCCGCCCGGCATTCGGCGATGAAGCGGACGGCAAGCGCGGAATTGTCGCTCATTCGGGCAGCCCTCCCGGATAGGCGACGCTCGCCGTGGCAATGGCGGCGATGCCTTCCTCGCGGCCGACGAAGCCCAGCCGCTCGTTCGTCGTCGCCTTGACCGACACGCGGTCGGGCGAGATGCCGAGCATCTCAGACAGCGCGGCAGTCATCGCGGCGCGATGCGGCCCGACCTTCGGCGCCTCGGCGATCAGCGTGATGTCGGCATTGGCGATGCGCCCGCCTTTCTCGCGCACGATGCGCACCGCCTCGGCGACGAAGATGCGCGACGCCGCGCCCTTCCAGCGCATGTCCGAGGGCGGGAAATGCGTGCCGATGTCGCCGGCGCCGCAGGTGGCGAGCAGCGCGTCGGTCAGCGCGTGCAGGGCGACGTCCGCGTCCGAATGGCCGGAAAGCCGCCGCGAATGCGGGATGGCGACGCCGCACAGGATGACGTGGTCGCCGTCGGCGAAGCTGTGCACGTCGTAGCCGTTGCCGGTGCGCACGTCCGGCAGCAGGCCGGCCGAAAGTCGGGCGTTCGCCATCTCGATATCCCTTGCCCAGGTCAGCTTCACGTTGTCGGAGGAGCCCTCGACGATGCGCACCGGAATGCCGGCCCATTCGGCGATCGCGGCGTCGTCGGTGAAATCGTCACGCCCCGCCGCATGGGCGCGCTCGTGCGCGGCGAGCAGCGCCTCGAAGGGAAAGCCCTGTGGCGTCTGGGCGGAGAACAGGCCGTCGCGCGGCACCGTGCCGGCCACCGTTCCGTCGGCGCCCGCCCGCTTCAGCGTGTCGGAGACGGGAAGCGCCGGGAGGCTGCCGCCGCCGTCCGCCAGCCCGGCGACGACGCGGTCGATCAATGCCGCATCGACGAAGGGGCGCACCCCGTCATGGACCAGCGCGGCATCGAGCCCCCTGTCCTTCAGCGCCAGAAGGGCGAGGCGGGTCGAGGTCTGCCGGGTGCGGCCGCCCGGAACCACGATGACGCGGTCGGCCAGCGCGCCCGCCGCTTCGCGGAACAGGGCGTCGTCGTCGGCATGGATCGCCACCGCGACCTCGGCGATCGACGGGTGGGCGAGGAAGGTCTCCAGCGTGCGGCGGATCACGGCGACGCCGCCGATGCGGCGGTACTGCTTCGGGCCTTCCGTCGATTGCCCGGCGCGCTCGCCGCGTCCCGCCGCAACGATCACCGCTCCGATCCTGCCTGTCGCCATGTCGTGTCCGGCTCCGATGGCATTCCGGGAAAGTCGAGATCGCTTCCGCCCGGAAATGCGTGACTGCAAGGAGACGGACCGCTTCACCGTTTCCGGGAAACCGCGAAGCGATCCGGTCCCGCCCAAGGCTTAGTCAGCCGCATGAGGATTGGCCAGCGCAATTGCGGGTATCCGCCGCGCATCGTCATTTCGCAGTTGCACAACACCGCGCGACTGTCTATCAAATAGGCATCGAATATCTCTGCATGGTTTTTATGCATGCCCCTTGCCAGCCTCCTCGCCACCCCGCTTCGCATCGGCAGGATCGAGATCGCCAACCGCGTCTTCCTCGCCCCGATGTCGGGTGTCACCGATGAGCCGTTCCGCGCGCGGGCCGTGGCGCACGGCGCCGGCCTCGTCGTCTCGGAGATGGTGGCGAGCGGCGAACTGGCGAAGGGCCGGCGCAACTCCGCGCTGCGCATCCGCCGCCCCGACGTGCCGGTGCACGTGGTGCAGCTCGCGGGGCGCGAGGCGGAATGGATGGCCGAGGGCGCGCGCATCGCCGCAGGCGAGGGCGCCGACGTCATCGACATCAACATGGGTTGCCCGGCCAAGAAGGTGACGGGCGGCTATTGCGGCTCGGCGCTGATGCGCGATCCCGACCATGCGCTGTCGCTGATCGAGGCCGTGGCCGGCGCGGTCGGCGTGCCGGTCACGGTCAAGATGCGGCTCGGCTGGGACCACGAATCGCTCAACGCGCCCGAGATCGCCGGCAGGGCGGAGGCGGCCGGCGTGGCGATGGTGACGGTGCACGGGCGCACGCGCTGCCAGCTCTACAACGGCCGGGCCGACTGGCGGGCGATCCGGCGGGTGAAGCAGGCGGTGTCGATCCCCGTCGTCGCCAACGGCGATGCCGGGACGCTCGCGGATGCCGCCGCCATGCTCGAGCAGTCCGGTGCCGACGCGGTGATGATCGGGCGCGGGCACTACGGCGCGCCGTGGGTCGCCGGGCGGATCGCGGCCGAGGCGGCCG
>JAEZXF010000220.1 GCA_023419995.1 Pseudomonadota bacterium
ATGTCGAGCACGATCTCGTCGCCGAGCGCCTCGTTCCAGTCGGCCCGGGTGGCGACGATGCCCGACAGCGCGCCGTCGGCGGCAAAGGTGATGCTGCGCCGGTCGGCGCGGTCGAGGTCGCTGGCAAGGCCGCCGAGCGTCAGGCGGGTTTCGCGCGCGGTGAATCCCTCGGTCGCGAGGTCGTCGGCGGTGAGAAGCCCCGACCATTCGCCGCTCGCCGTCTCGCCGAAGGAGAGGGACAGCGCCGCGCGCTGCACCGTCGTCCGGCCGCCCGGAACCGGCAGCACGACGCGCTCCTCGGTGCCGTTGTCGAGCGTGGCGTCGAGCCTGAGCCGGCGCAGGAAGCTGTCGGCGCCGGTCTCGGCGCTGGCGGCGAGCGAAAGCGCCGCGCTGTCGAGGCGAAGCGCGTCGAGCACCACGCCGCCGGCATCGCGGACGAGGCCGCTGGCGGTGAGCGAGGTGTCGGTGCCGAAGAAATCGCGGAACTGCGGCGGCACCAGCCGGGCGATGGGGCCGGAGAGGCGCGCGTCGTATGCCAGGCCCCCGGTCTGCCGGCGCAGTGCCGTGGTGCCCGTCAGCACGCGCTCGCCGGCCACGTCGAGAGTCAGCCCGACGTCGAGGCCCGACAGCGGGCCGCTGCCCTGCACGGCGAGGTCGACCGGCGGGCGGCCCTCGATGCCGAGGAGGTTGGCGATGACGCCGTTCTCCGGCTCGGAAAGCTGGAGGTCGAGGTCAAGCTGCTCGGTCTCGTTGGCGTTGGCGGGGGTGAGCGCGAAGCGCCCGCCGGGGCCGTCGAGACGGGTGATGTCGAGCGCCGTGTCGAGCGAGCCGTTCTCCAGCCGGATGCGGCCGGTGACGGAAAGCTCGGATTCGAGGCCGAACACGTCGGGACCGAAGCTGACGGACGGCACCTCCAGCGCGTCGAGGTTGATCGCGAGCGGCAGTTCGGGAAGCCGGAACGACGAGGATTCGGGCGCAGGCGCGCTCTCGTCGGGCAGGGGGCGGCGCAGAACCTCGATCCGCGCGGCGGCCAGCCGGTCGATCTGCAGGCGCTGGCTGAACAGCAGCGCCGACCGGCTCCAGACGATGGTGGCGTCGGTGATGCGCAGCCACACGCCCTCGTTGTCGGCGACGGTGATCGAGCCGATGCGCGCGTTGGACGACAGCACGCCCTCGATCCCCTGGATGCGGATCTGCCGGTTCGGGCCGGAAAGCTGGTCCTCGACGAAGCCGAGGAACATCGAACGCTCCTCCTCCGGCGTCTCCTGCTGCGCCATCGCGGGCAGGGCGAAGAGGATCAGGAGGAGGGTGAGGAAAGCGCGCATCAGAAAGCCTGCCCCAGTCCGACATAGAAGGCGACGCTCGGGTCGCCGGGGCGGCGGTCGAGCGGCACGGCGACGTCGAGCCGGATCGGCCCGAGCCCGGTGAGGTAGCGCAGGCCGCCGCCGACGCCGACGCGCAGGCGGTCGTCGAAGGTGGGGATCGAATCCGCCCCGACATAGCCGGCATCCGCGAAGGCGACGACGCCGATCGAATCGGTCACGCGCATGCGCGCCTCGACCGAGGCTTCGGTCAGCGAGCGGCCGCCGACGACGTTGCCGGCCGGCGTCTCGACGCCGATGTTGCGATAGGCATAGCCGCGCACCGAGCCGCCGCCGCCGGCGAAGAACAGGAGGTCGGGCGGAAGGTCGGCCGCCGGCGGGCCGGCGAGCATGCCGAGCTTGAACCGGCCCGCGAGCACGAAGCGCGAATCCTCGCCGAAGCCGTAATAGGCGCGTGCCTCGGCCACGGCGCGGACCGCCGCGTTGCCGCGCTCGAACTCGTAGAACGGCTCGACCGTCGCCTCGAGGAAGACGCCGCGCGTCGCGTCGGCGGCGTTGTCGCGCGTGTCGTAGGTGAGCGCGCCGGCGAGCCCGAGCGTGGTGAAGTCGCGGCGGCCGTATTCCGCGTCGTCGAAGCGGGCGCGGGCGGCGTTGACGAACAGGCGGCCCGAAAGCTGGTCGGTGAACTCGTGGCTGACGCCCGCGCTCAGCGTCAGCGCCGTGCGGGTATAGGCCTCCAGCACCTCGCGGTCGCCGAACAGCGAGGCCGAGAAGGAGGTGTCGGGCGTGAGGATACCCGGCTTCACGAAGCTCGCCCCGACCTTGTAGGTGAACTCGTCGGGCTTGAAGGTCTGGCCGATGCCGGCAACCTTGCCCTCCACCTTCAGCCGCTCGGCGCGGCCGAACAGGTTGCGGTGCAGCCAGAACGCCTCGACGCCGCCGCCGTCGACGCTGGACCACGTGCCGCCGATGCCGAAGCGGCGCGGCAGGCGCTCCTGCACGATGTAGGTGATCGGCAGCAGGCCGTCGTCGTTGATGAACTCGGCCTCCTGGAAGCGGGCGGCGCGGAACACGTCGAGCCGCGCCATGCGCGTCGAGGCGCGCTTGAGGTCGTCGGGGTCGTATTCCTGTCCCGGCTTCAGGCCGGTCATCCAGGCCACCCATTCGGCGTCGAGGCGCTCGGCGCCCTCGACCGTCACCGGGCCGTAACGGGCCTTCCTGCCCGGCTCGATCGTGATCCGCGCGTCGATGACGTCGGCGTCATGCGCGGCCTCGACCCGCCGGTCGGCCACCTCGGCCTTGGCGTAGCCCTGCTGCCGCCAGACCTCGACGGCGAGCCGCTCGGCGCGCAGCACCGCGCCCGCCCGTGCGCCCTCGCCGGGTGCGAAGCCCTCGTCGCGCGGGTCGTCCACCTGATCGCGCCGGTCGGTGGTCGGCGGGGCCTGATTGGCGATTGTCGCCTCGCGGAAGCTGAACAGCGGCCCGGGGTCGACGGCGATCGCGACGCGGGCTGGTTCGGCGAGCGTGGCGTCGGGCGGCAGGTCGGAAGCCTCGCGGCCGTCGATGCGGATCGAGATCGTGCCGCCGTAGCGGCCCTCGGCATAGAGCGCGGCGAGGAGGCGGCGATAGTCGCCGCGCGCCTTGGCAATCAGGCCGGCCGCGCCGGAGGCGGGCTCGTCCTTGTCCGCCCACAGCGTCGAGGCGCCCTTCAGGCGCTTCTCGACGTCGTCGTCGGTGACCGCGAAGTCGACATCGTAGCGCTGCGGATCGCCGATGGTGTCATCGGCAACGGCCTCCTTCTTTGGGCCGAAAAGGGTGATGCCGAATATCTCGAAGGCGTGCGCGGGCGCAGGCACGGCGGCGAGCGCGGTGCAGAAAGCAGCGACGATGAACCGGGAGGGGCGCCGGGAAAGCGGACTCTGCACGGTCAAGTCTACTCCTAACTGTTCTCGACATGCGAGGCCTGAGCCACACATTGCACCCGCCGGCCACTATCTGCCGGCACGGTTAACAGCGTCTTGCCGCCGCAGGCTTTCGCCCGCCCCCAAACCGGGATAGAGGAGACGTCGCCCGCGGGCAACCCTTTGCGGGCCACGACCGCGACAAGAAGCGCCCGCCGCGACGACGTGCCTTCCCGAGGAGGCGCAGGCGCCTAGATAACGCTTCGGGGCTTCGTGTCGACATGGAAAGAAAGACCATGCTGTTTCGATCGACGATGACAATCACGCTTCTCGCGGCGCTCGCCGGTGCCGCCGCCGCGCAGGGCCGGCCTGACACGCGGGCGATGACCTGCGGCGAGGTCCGGTCGCTGGTGTTCGACCGCGGAGCGGTGGTGATGACGACCGGCGCCCACACCTACGACCGCTTCGTCGCCGGGTCGCGCTTCTGCTCCATACCCGAGGTCGCGCTGCCGGTGACCGTGCGCACGCGCGACAGCGACGCCTGCGTCGTCCACGCCTGCCGCCCCGACCCGTTCGAAGAGTGAGCGCGGCGGGGAATTGCCTGATGCGGCATGTTGGCCTATGCGTTGCGGCCTGACGAGGCGCGCCGCGCCCGCGAAAGGCTGGCAATGCTATCTCCCGACATGAACAAGCATGAGACCGAACTGACAGCGATCGTCGACGAGGCGATCGCCTCGCGCCGTTCGGTGCGCGCCTTCCTGCCGACGCCCGTGCCGGACGAGACGGTGAAGGACATCCTGCGCGTCGCCTCGCGCGCGCCGTCCGGCACCAACATGCAGCCGTGGAAGGTCTACGTCGTCACCGGCGAGCGCAAGGAGGCGCTGTCGAAGGCGATCCTCGACAGCGGCGTCCGGCCGGAAAAGATCGAGTGGGACGAGTACCGCTACTATCCCGACCAGTTCTTCGAGCCGTACCTGACGCGCAGGCGAACCGTGGGCTTCGCGCTCTACAGCCTGCTCGGGATCGGCCGCCGCGACGTCGCGCGCATGCGCGCCCAGCACGACCGCAACTTCGTGTTCTTCGACGCGCCGGTGGGCATGATCTTCACCATCGACCGGAGGCTGAACATGGGCTCCTGGGTCGATCACGGCATGTTCCTGCAGAACGTGATGATCGCGGCGCGGGGGCGGGGGCTGCACACCTGCCCGCAGGCGGCGTTCGCGCCCTACCACCGCCAGATCAGGCCGCTGCTGGGCATTCCCGACGAGGAGATCGTCGTGTGCGGCATGGCGCTCGGCTTCGAGGACGAATCGAAGCCGGAGAACGCGCTGCGCAGCGAGCGCGCCCCGGTCGAGGAATTCGTCACCTTCGTGCGCTGAGGGCGCCGGGCGGGCGGCCCGCCGGCCTTGCCGCCGCCTTTTTGCTCGCCTAACAATGCTTCCTCCTGAGACAGAACGATGCCGAGGCGCATGAAGCTGCCGGTTCCCCTTCTTTCGCGGCTCCTGCTTGCCTTCGCGCTGATCGCCGGCGCGTTGGCGCCCGCCGCTGCCGCGGCGCAGGAGAACGGCGGCGACTCGGACCGCGCCATCTCGATCGGCCCGCTGCGCGCGCCGGGACCCGAGGTGGTGGCCGAGCAGCGCCAGAAGATCGGCGCCATCATCCGCGAGGCCGACCGGTTCGAGGCGCGCATGCGCGCCAACGGCGACGACGACGGCGTGCTGGTCGAGGCGCGCAACGCGCTGGACGGGCTGGCGCGCGACCTCATCGCGGCGGGCGTGGCGTTCCGCCCGCGTCTGGCGGCGATCAACGAGCGGCTCGACGAGATCGGCCCGGCGCGCGGCGAGGGCGAGCCGCCCGAGCCGCCGGCGCTGACCGAGGAGCGCCAGAGCCTGATCGCCGAGAAGGCCGAGATCAACGCACTCCTCGGCGAGGCCGAGACGGTGTCGCTGCGGATCAACCGGCTGATCGAGGAGATCGTCCAGATCCGCCGCGACCTCTTCGCCAACACGCTGTCGCGGCGCTACGACATCTCCGCCGCCATCAGCCCGGCGGTGCTGGGCGATTTCGCGGTCGAGAGCACCAAGGTCTATAACGCCGTCTCGTCCTGGCTGCGCTTCGTCTTCTCCTACAAGCTGCCCTCGGTGCTGCTCGCCACCTTCTACGCGGCGCTCGCCGCGGGCGTGCTGCTGTTCGGCGGGCGGCGGCTCTTCGGCGACATGCTGCTGGCCGACGCGAGCAAGGAGGAGCCGTCCTACCTGAACCGGCTTTCCGTCGCGTTCTGGTCGACGCTGCTGCCGTCGGCGGCGCTGGCGGTGTTCCTCGGGGCGACGTGGTTCTTCTACAGCTACTACGGGGTGCTCCGCCGCGACATCGGCGAGATGATGGTGACGCTGTTCAACGTCATCGCCATCGTCTTCTTCGTCTACCGCCTGTCGAGCGCCGTGTTCTCGCCGCGCAAGTCGAACTGGCGGCTGGTGCCCGTGCACACGGGCGCGGCGCGGGCCTTGTTCTGGCTCACCTGCGTGACGGCGCTGGTCACGGGCCTCGACTTCGTCGCCAGCAAGGTCAACCAGGTGATGGGCTCGCCGCTGTCGCTGACGGTCGCCAAGAGCTTCTTCGCCACTGTCATCGTCGGCCTGCTCGTCGTGGTCATCGCCCTGGTGCGCCCCTATGTCGACGAGACGGGCAAGGCGCGCGGCTGGCATCCGCTGTTCCGGGCGCTGATCTTGCTGCTCGGCGGCGGCACCATCCTCGCCGCGCTCCTCGGCTATATCGGCCTCGCCCGCTTCCTGTCGCAGCAGATCGTCATCACCGGCGCCATCCTGGCGACGATGTATATCGGCTATCTCTCGGCGAGCGCGATGTCGGAGGTCGGCGCCTTCGCCCGCACCACGCTCGGGCGGCAGCTCGGCAAGCGCTTCCACATGGACGAGACGACCGAGGACCAGCTCGGCCTCGTCCTGTCCATCGCCATCAACATCCTCGTGCTGGCCATCGGCATCCCGCTCATCTTCCTGCAATGGGGGTTCCAGTGGGGCGACATTCAGGCATGGACCTACAACTTCGCCAACGAGGTGAGGATCGGCTCGATCTCGATCTCGCTGATCGGGATCGTGAGCGGCATCCTCGTCTTCCTGGTCGGCTATTTCGGCACGCGCGGCTTCCAGCGCTGGCTCGACGGCAAGGTCATGGCGCGCGGGCGCGTCGACGCGGGGGTCCGCAATTCCATCAGCACGGCGGTGGGCTATGCCGGCATCGCGCTCGCCGCATTGATCGGCATCTCGGCCGCCGGCATCGACCTGTCCAACCTGGCGCTGGTCGCCGGCGCGCTGTCGCTCGGCATCGGCTTTGGCCTGCAGAACATCGTCAACAACTTCGTCTCCGGCCTGATCCTGCTCGCCGAGCGGCCGTTCAAGGTCGGCGACTGGATCGTCGCCGGGGGGGTCGAGGGCAACGTGCGCAAGATCTCGGTGCGGGCCACCGAGGTCGAGACCTTCCGCCGCCAGACCGTCATCCTGCCGAATTCCGAGCTGATCAACGCCGCCGTCGGCAACTGGACGCTGCGCAACCGGCTGGGCCGCGTCGACGTCCCGGTGAACGTCGCCTACGACAACGACCCGCGCCACGTCCATGCCGTGCTGATGGAGATCGTCAACGAGCAGCCGGGCATCCTCAAGAACCCCGCGCCCTCGGTCGATTTCTCCGGCTTCGCCGACGGCGCGCTCAATTTCGTCATCCGCGCGGTGGTCCCCGACATCACCGGCACGCTCGCCTTCACCAACGAGCTGCGCTTCAGGATCGTCGAGCGCTTCCGGCAGGAGGGCATCGCCATGCCGTCCTCGCCGCGCGACCTGCAGCTTCGGAATGCCGCGGCGCTTTCCGCCCTCGCCGCCGTGCCGGCGCAGCCTGCCGTGCCGGCGGAGGAGGAGGCCGAGCCGCCCGCGCCCGCGCGCGACGGGAAGGCAGGGCGTGCGACGCCGGAGGACGGGAAGGCCGGCCGCGCCGCCGCGGAGGACAACAGCAAGCCCACGGCCCCGACCGGCATGGAAACCGAAGGCGCCTGATCCGTTCAGTTGCCGTTCAGCTTGGGGGTTTTATATGTATGTCCGAAAAGGGGCGGTGCCCCGGTCCAACGGAGGCGGTGGAAACACCGACGAACGTATGAACAAGCTTCTTGTCGCCATGGCCCTCGCAGCCGGCCTCGCCACGCCGGCGGCCGCATCGGCGGCGACGGTGACCAACCGCGACGACACGGCGCATACGCTGATCGTCACCGAGGGCGGCCAGCAGGTCGAGATGTCGATCGGCCCCGGAGAAAGCATCGAGATCTGCCCGACGGGCTGCTTCGTGACCATGCCGAACGGCGACCGCGAGGTTCTGACCGGCACCGAGCGGCTGGAGATCGAGGCGAGCCGCGGCAAGATCTTCTAGGACCTTTCCGCGACGCGGTTGCGAGGCCGGGCACCCGCCCGGCCTTTTGCTTTTGCGCGCGGGTCGCGCCGCGTCGGCGCAATGTCGCAAACAGGCTTCAACACCGCCGCCACCCCGCCCTATAGTCGGCGCTCACGATCATGTCGGAGCAGGGGTCCATGGCAGAGTTTCCGCAGAGGGCGCGGGTCGTCATCGTCGGCTTGGGCGGCATCGTCGGCGCGTCGATCGCCCATCACCTGATCGAGCGCGGCTGGGACGACATCGT
>JAEZXF010000231.1 GCA_023419995.1 Pseudomonadota bacterium
GCGGCTTGCGGCGGGGGCGCGGCCGCCTCTGCGGTCGACGGGACGGTGGCGCGGAACGTCTCGTCCCCGTCGTTCATGTGGACGGCGACCGGCACCCTGTCCTTCGGCCACAGGAAGGAGTGGACCCGCAGCACCGGCGTCGGCTTGGGCCTGCCGTGCAGCACGCCGGTCAGGCCCTGCGCCATCGACACGCCGGGATGGGCGAACTCGCGCGCGAACAGCTCGAGCGCCTTCATGTCGTCGTGCTTGAGGCCGATCTTGACGACCACCTCGCGCGCCTCGACGACCCTTGCGTTGGCGCCGTAGGTGTCTTCCGCGCCGATCACCTCGATCGACACCTCGCGGTAGGGCGCCATGCCGCGCGCGGCGAGCATGCGGCCCGTGCGCTCGACCAGCGCCTCCGCCGTGCGTCGGCCCTTGGCGCCCGCCTGCCAGCCGGCGACCATGTAGGTGGTGAGGATGCGGAAGCCGTCGACATAGGTGGCGCAGACCTTGTAGTCGCCGCCGGGCGCCCGGCCCTTCGCGCCGGTGACGCGGACGCGATCCGTACCGATCTCCTCGAGCCCGACCTGCGAGAAATCGCAGGTCACGTCCGGCAGCCGGTAGGATTGCGGATCGCCGATCTCGTAGACGATCTGCTCGGCCACCGTGCCGACCGTCACCTTGCCGCCGGTTCCCTCCGGCTTGGTGACGACGATGCTGCCGTCGGCTGCGCACTCGGCGATGGGAAAGCCCATGTCGTGCCAGCCGTCGGCGACGTCCTGCCAGTCGGTGAACAGGCCGCCGGTCGCCTGCGCGCCGCATTCGAGGACGTGGCCGGCGAGGCTGCCGGCCGACAGGAGGTCGTAATCGTCCGCCTTCCAGCCGAACTCGTGCATCAGCGGGCCGAGCGCCATGGCCGAGTCGACCACGCGGCCGGTGATGACGACGTCGGCGCCCGCCGCGAGCGCCTCGGCGATCGCCGTCGCGCCGAGATAGGCGTTGGCCGAGGCGAAGGCCGGGGGCAGCCCGGCACCGGAAAACATCTCCGCCGGCGGCGCCGCCCTGATCTCGGCCGTGGCGGACGACAGGTCGTCGCCGGTGATCGCCGCGACCTTGAACGCCAGCCCGACTTCGGCCGCGGCGGCGAGGAAGGCGTCGCGGCAGGCGAGCGGGTTCATGCCGCCGCTGTTGGTAATGAGCTTGATGTTGCGCTGCCTGATCTGCGGCAGCAGCGGCTTGACCGAGGCGAGCCAGTCGGGGATGAAGCCGCCGTCCGGCGCCTTGGCCCTGGCCCGCGCGAGCAGCGCCATCGTCACCTCGGCCAGGTAGTCGCCGATCAGATAGTCGACCTCGCCCTTCTCGACGAGCTGGCGCGCGCCGTGGATGGTGTCGCCCCAGGCGGCGGCCGCGCCGCCGATGCGGATTGTGCGTGCGGATGTCATCGTCTTCCCCCTCGCCGTTCAGACGGCCCAGCGCGGCTTGCGCTTTTCCAGGAACGAGGCAACGCCTTCGCGTCCCTCCTCGCCGGTCAGGCAGCGAGCAAAGCCGGCGGCGGCGCGGTCGAGCATCTCGTCGCGCGACAGCCTCGGCGCGGCGAGCACCAGCTCCTTGGTGACGGCATTGGCGCCCGGCGCGCACAGCCTGACGCTGTTCCTGACGTCGGCCTCGATGGCGGCGAGCCCGTCGGCGTCCTGCGCCACCGCGTCGGCGATGCCGATCCGGTGCGCCTCGTTGCCGTCGAAGCGCGACGCCGTCAGCATGATGCGCCGCGCCGTCGCCAGCCCCACACGCTGCACGATCAGCGGCGCGATCTGCGCCGGCGGGATGCCGAGCATGGTCTCGGTCAGCGCGAACTTCGCGTCGGCGGTGACGGCGACGAAATCGCCGGCGCAGACGAGGCCGAGCCCACCGGCCATGGCCGCGCCCTCCACCAGCATCACCGTGACCTGCGGCAGCTCGTTGACGGCGTGGAACAGCTCGCCGGCGCTGCGGCTGAAGGCGGCGACGTCCGCCTCCGTCTGGCCGCCCCGGGTGATAGCCTGGAAGCCCTTGAGATCGCCGCCGGCGCAGAACGTGCCGCCCTTGCCGCGGAAGGTGACGCCGCGCACCGACCGGTCACCCGCGACCGCCGCCGTCACCGCCTTCAGCTCCTCGGCCATCTCGTTGGAAAGGGCGTTGCGCGCCTCGGGCCGGTTGAGCCAGACCGTGAGCCAGCCATCGTCCTCCTCCAGCAAAAGAGAATGTGTCGTCGGCAGCGCTCGCATCCGTCCCCTCCTGTGCATGCGATGTGGAGGAAGTTATACAGAACGAACGTTCGGTTTGTCTAGAGGCGAACAACCGGCTACGAGTGGATTCGCGGATGGTTCGAGGAGGCAGGTCGGTTGGCAGGCGCGGACACAGGCAGGAACGGCGACGGCGGCGAAGCGCCTCTCTCGGGGATCGAGGCGAAGGCGGCCGCCGCGCGCCGCCGCATTCTCGACGCCGTTATCGAATGCCTCGACCGGCACGGATATGCCGAGACCAGCATCAACCGCATCCAGCAGCAGGCCGGCGTGTCGCGCGGGGCGCTGACCCATCATTTCCCCAGCAAGGAGGAGTTGATGGTCGAGGCGGCGGAGCGGCTGCTGGGGCCGACGGTGACGCCGCGGCCCCGCCCCGGCGTCGACATGGCCGACGCCGGAAGCAGGGGCGCCGCCGTCGAGGCCGACATCCTGTGGATGTGGGAAAGGATGGTGGACACGCGCGAGGGCCGGGCGCTGCTCGAGATCCTCGTCGCCTCGCGCACCGACGAGGCGCTGAAGAGCCGCATCTCCGATACCTTTCTTCGCTGGAATCGCATCATCAACGAGGCGCTGGCGGCCAACTACCGCGCCTTTCCGGTGAGCGCCGAGGAGCAGGAGGATATCTGGACGGTGTGCCGGGTGTTCCTGCGCGGCCTCAACACGCAAAGCCCGTTCGAGCGCGACGACGAGGCCCGCCGCAGGCTGGTGAGCCGCTTCGCGCGGATGATCGCCGAACGCTTCCGGGAAGGTCCCGGTCCCGCCGGGTCGCATCCGGGCGCCCCCGGCTAGGGAAAGGCCGCGCGCGAGGCGGTGCAGCTCGGCACGCCCGGCGCGCTTCCACCGGAGCAGGTCGGGGGGAATCCGCTTCCGGACCGTCTCAGGCCGTGCCGTCCGCGTCCCGGTAGTCCGGCTGCCGCTTGGCCCTGAACGCGGCAAGCCCTTCGGCAAGGTCGCGCCCCTCGACATGCAGGGAGAAGCGGTCGAGCTCGGCGCGCAGCCGTCGCTGCCGCTCCTCGTCGCGGGAGCCCCATCGCGCGAGCCACCGGATGTGGGACAGGGCCTCCGGGCTGCACCGGACGATGTCGCGGGCGATCTCGTGCGCCCGCTGCATCAGGCGGGCACCCGGCACGACCTCGTTGATCAGCCCCCAGCCGGCCAGCGTGCCGGCGTCGAGCAGGTCCGCGGTGGCGAAAAGCTGCGCGGCCCGCGACGGCCCGATGCGCTCGGGCAGCCGAACCGTCGCGCCGCCGGCCGGAACGATGCCGTATCTGGCATGGCCGTCGCCCAGCCGGGCGTCGTCGGCGGCGACGATGATGTCGCAGCACAGAAGCAGCTCCAGCCCGCCGGCCACCGCGACGCCGTTGACCGCGCCGATCACCGGGACCGGCAGGTCCTCGATCATCTGGATCACGTCCTGATTGTAGCGCAGCGTGTCGAGGAGCACCGGGCCGCCGGCCCGCAGGGCCTCCTCGAACTCGATCAGGTCGCCGCCGGCGCAGAAGGCCCTGCCGGCTCCCGTCAGGATCACCGCCCGCAGGCCGGGAAGCGCCGCGACGGCACGCAGCTGCCACTCGAGCGCGT
>JAEZXF010000264.1 GCA_023419995.1 Pseudomonadota bacterium
GTTCAACGCCTTGACCACGGCATCGAAGTCCGTCGTGCCCGCGGCCCTGGCCGCGTCGGCCCACGCCTGCACCGCGGCGTAGGTGTAGAGGACGTAGCCTTCCGGCTCGACGCCCTTGGCACGGAACTGCTCGACCAGCGGCGCGGCGTCCGGGTTCTTGCGCGGATCGGGCGAGAAGGTCAGCAGGGTGCCCTCGCCGGCCGCTCCCGTGATCGCCCAGTATTCTTCCGTCGTCAGGCCGTCGCCCGACATCAGCACCGTGTCCATGCCCTGCTCGCGCATCTGGCGCACGATCAGGCCGGCCTCGGTGTGATAGCCGCCGACATGGAGCACGCCGATGCCCTCGGCCTTCAGCTTGGAGACCAGCGCGGTGTAGTCCTTCTCGCCGGCCGTGTAGGCTTCATACAACGCCGGCTTGCCGCCCGCTGCCTCGTAGGCCGCCATGGTCGCGTCCGCGAGGCCCTGGCCGTAGGCCGTCTTGTCGTGGATGAACGCCACCTTCTTGCCGGGGAACCGCTCGTAGAGGAACGCGCCGGCGATCGCGCCCTGCTGGTCGTCGCGGCCGCACATACGGAATATGCCGGGGCCGGCGCGCTCGTCGGTGTAGACGGGATTGGTCGAGGCCGGCGAGATCTGGATGATGCCTTCCTCGGCATAGACGGCCGAAGCCGGGATCGACGAACCCGAGCAGAAATGGCCGGCGACGAGGGCGACACCCTGGCCGGCGAACTGGTTGGCGACCGCGACAGCCTGCTTCGGATCGCAGGCATCGTCGCCGATCTCCAGCCTGAGCTGCTCGCCGTTGACGCCGCCGGCGGCATTGATGTGCTCGATCGCGAGTTCCGCGCCGGCCCGCATCTGCGCGCCGAACGAGGCGTACTGCCCGGTCATCGGACCGGCGGTCGCGATCGTGATCTCGGCCCAGGCCGGGCCGGCAACAAGGACGCCAAGCATGGTGCTGGCCGCAAGAATCCGTTTCATGTCTGCTCCCATTGGCACCGTCGCCTCTCGTGCGGTCCGGGTCGGTGCCGTTCCCCGGTTGTCGCAGTCCGGAGCGTTCCGCTCCTTGTATTCTCGCGCGCCACCCCCTCGCGGCGGCAGGAACGTCCTAGCGCTCTCCCCGGTCGAACGTGCCGGGGCCTGTTCCCTTCTTCTTCAGCTCGTTTCGGGCGATCTTCTCGGTCGGGGTGCGCGGCAGGGGCGCGTCGACGATCTCGACGTAGCGCGGCACCATGTGCCGCGGCGCATGCGCGCGGAAATGGTCGATGAGGGCGGCCGGCTCGACGGCGGAGCCTTCCCGCCGCATCGCCACGACCATGATGTCCTCCTCGGTGAACTCGGACGGAACCCCGAAGGCCGCGCTCTCGACGATGTCGGGATGGGCGTCGGCGACGTGCTCCACCTCGTAGGCCGAGATGTTCTCGCCGCGCCGCCGGATCGCCTCGTTGAGGCGGTGCCGGAAATAGAGCCAGCCTTCCGCGTCCATGAAGCCGGCGTCGCCGGAGTGATACCAGAGGTTGCGGAGCGTCTGGACGGTGCGCGCCTCGTCGCCGTAATAGCCGGAGAACATGCTCCAGCTCTTCCTCGGCCGCGCCACGATCTCGCCGGTCGTGCCGGGCGGAACGGGGTTGTCGGCCTCGTCGACGACGGCCACCTCCCAGTCGGGATGGGCGCGCCCGCACGCGCCGGGCTTCGTCTCGTCGACCGTGTCGAGGGTGACGAAGCTGGTCTCCGTCTGGCCGTAGCCGGTGACGAGCCGGATAGTGAAGCGTCGCTCGAACGCCTCCTTGTCGGGCACCATCGGGATGCATTGGGCGACGCGCACGGGATTGTCGGCGTCGTCCGCGCGCTCGGGCATCTTCATCAGGATGGCGGCCATCGCGCCGAGCAGGTTGGTGGCGGTCGCGCCGCTGGCGCGGAGCTGGTCCCAGAACCGGCTGGCGCTGAAGCGGTCGACGAGCGTCGCCTGCGTGCCGTAGATCAGCGGCAGGTAGATGCCGAACATCTGCGCGTCGGTGTGGAACAGCGGCAGCGGCGAGAAATAACTGTCGCTTTCGGTGTAGCCGAGGTTCATCGCCATCGCCGCCGCCCACGCATAGCAGTGGTGATGCGACATCAGCGCGCCCTTGGCCGGCCCGGTCGTGCCCGAGGTGTAGAGGATCGCCATCGGGTGCGAATAATGGACGTCGACCGGGTCGAAGCCGGCGCGCGGCGACAGGCACTCGCCGAAGGCGACGACCCGGTCGATCCTTATTCCCGCCGCGCGGGCGTCGGCCGCGTCGCCGTCGACCACCACGAGGGTGCGCAAGGCCGGAAGGCGCGCCTCGACGGCGGCGATCTCGGCCAGCGCGCTTGTATGCGCGATCACGACGCTCGCGCCGCACTTGTCGACGGTGTGGCGGAGGAAGTCGCCCTTCAGCTCCGGGTTGATCGGCACCTCGATCGCGCCCAGCGCCGACAGCGCGAACCACGAAAGCACGCAGTCCATGCCGTTGGGCAGGATCATCGCCACGCGGTCGAACTGCGCCACGCCCAGCGCGCGAAAGCCGTTCGCCAGCCGGTTCGAGAGATCATACATCTCCTCGAAGCTGGCCGAGCGGCCGCAGATGTCGATGAATTTCCTGCCGCCGAGCCGCTCGGCCTGCATGCGCAGGATCTTCGGCAGCACCCGGTTCTCGATGTCGTCATGCCCGCCGGGAACGAGCGGGGAAGATGGAATGTCGGCGAGATCGATCCGCACGGTCAGAACTCTTTCGCCCGCGCCTGCGCCTCGGCCGAGAGGAAGCCGCGCACGGTCTGCGCCGTCTCGCGCGCCATCGCGTCGGCGAGCGAGGAATGGAAACCCTCGTTGACGGCGTGCTTGGCGGCAGCCACCGCCTCGGCGGGGCGCTCGGCTATCGCCAGCGCAAGCGCGCGGGCGCTGGCGAGCAGCTCGCCCTCGGGAACGAGCTTCCACGCGATGCCGACCTCGAGCGCCCGCTTCGCATCCTGCCGCTCGCCGAGGATCAGCAGCTCCTTGGTCGTCTGCGGCCCGACCTGCTTGGTCAGCAGCGCGGTGACGCCCCCCGTGACGAAGAAGCCGTAGCCAACCTCCGGGAAGAACCAGCGGGCGTTGTCGGCGAACAGCCGGAAATCGCAGTTGACGACCCATTCCAGCGCGCCGCCGACGCACCAGCCATGCACCGCCGCGATGACGATCTTGCGCGATCCCATGATCTGGCGGGTGATGCCCTGGATGGCCTCGACCCAGTCCTGCGTCGCGGCCTCCGACGCGGTCTGGGCGTCGAGATCCTTCAAATCGTCGCCGGAGCAGAACGCCCTGCCCTCGCCGTGAAGGACGACGACGCGCACGGCCTCGTCCGCCTCGGCGCGCGCCAGCGCCGCCGAAAGATCGTCGACCAGCGCGCGGTTCATGGCATTGAGCCGGTCGGGCCGGTTGAGCCGGAGCCAGGCGACGGCTCCCTCGGTCGTCGCAACGACTGTTCCGTTCATCGTCGTCTCCTCACACGATCAGCGGTTCGTGATAGCTGCCCCAGACCTCGCGCAGCGCGCCGCAGATCTCGCCGAGCGTCGCCCGCGCCTTGACCAGCTCGATGGTCTTGGGAACCAGATTGACGTCCTCGGTGCGGGCCTGCTCTGCCAATTCGGCCAGCAACGACTGCACGCGGGCGTTGTCGCGGCCGGCGCGAAGCGCGGCCAGCCGGTCGACCTGCAACTGGGTGCACTGCTCGTCATAGGGGTGGATATCCACCGGCGCCGCGCCGCTCGCCGCGTCGACGTGACGGTTGACGCCGACGGAGACCTTCTCGCCGCTGTCGAACTTCTGGAAAGTCGCATAGGCGGAATCGGCCAGCTTCTGCTGGAACCAGCCTTCCTCGACCAGCTTCACCGCGCCGCCGCGCTCCTCGACCTCGGCGAGCACCTTCCACATCTCGGCCTCCATGTCGGAGGTCAGGCGCTCGACGAAGTAGGAGCCGCCGAGCGGGTCGACCACGGAGGTGACGTTGATCTCGTCGCGGATGATCTGCTGGGTGCGGATGGCGAGCTTCATCGCCTCCTCAGTCGGGATGGCGAAGGCCTCGTCGAGACCGTTGGTGTGCATGCTCTGGCAGCCGCCCAGCACCGCGCCCAGCGCCTGGATCGCGGTGCGCATCAAATTGTTGTGCGGCTCGACCTTGGTCAGGCTCATCGCGGCGGTCTGGACGTGGACGCGCAGCCGCATCGATTCCGCCTTCCTGGCGTTGAAGCGTTCCGACATGATCTTCGCGTAGATGCGCCGCGCGGCGCGAAACTTGCAGATCTGCTCGAAGAAGTCCTGATGGCTGATGAAGAAGAAGGACAGCCTCGGCGCGAAGTCGTCAATGTCCATCCCGGCCGCCACCACCTCCTCGCAATAGGCGATGGTGAAGGCCATGATGAAGGCGACTTCCTGGATGGCGTTGCCGCCGACGTCCGACAGATGATAGCCGCTGAGGCTGATCGGGTTCAGCTTCGGCGTCGCCTTGGCGCTGTGGACGATCAGGTCGCGCAGCAGCCGCACGGCGGGGCGCACCGGATAGATCCACTCCTTCTGGGCGACATATTCCTTCAGCGGGTCGGCCTGGAGCGTGCCCGTCAGCTTGGCGAGGTCGTAGCCGCGCTCTTCGGCGACGGCGACGAACATCGAATAGACCACCCAGGCGGACGGGTTGATGGTCAGCGAGACGGAGATCTTCTCGAGGTCGATGCCGTCGAACAGCCGGCCGACGTCGTCGATGCTGTCGATGGCGACGCCACAGCGCCCGACCTCGCCGAACGCCATCGGGTCGTCGGAATCGAAGCCGAGCAGCGTCGGCAGGTCGAAGTCGGTCGAAAGCCCGGTCTGGCCGGTGGCGATCATGTACTTGTAGCGCTGGTTGGTGGCCTCCGGGTTGCCGAAGCCGGCCACCTGCCGGATCGTCCACGGCCGGCCGCGATACATCATGGGGTACGCCCCGCGCGTGAACGGGTAGGCGCCGGGAAAGCCGAGCTCGGCGGCCGGGATGTCGGCGACGTCGGCGGCGGTGTAGATGCGCTTCAGCGGAATGCCGCTCTCGGTCTCGTAGACGGGCTTCTCCTCGGGCCGCGCCTTCAGCGTCGCCGCCAGCTCGCGCTCCTCCCATTCGGCCTGCCGGGCCCGGATGTCGGCGATGGCCTCGTCACGGTACAGC
>JAEZXF010000411.1 GCA_023419995.1 Pseudomonadota bacterium
TCACAACCTCAAATCTGTGCCATGGGCGCTGACGGGGGACAATTGGCAACTGACGCTAGCTTAGCTGCAGCAGAAAGAAAAGAGCCATTTTCGATCGGTGCACGGTCTTCGGCAGCGGCCTGCCGGAGTCGGCCGCGCGCGCGTCGATTAGGCTCAGCCACGCGGCCGCGTGCCTCGCCCGGGCAAGCCATGGCGGGTACGGGCGCACCCGGGCAGGAAGAAATGGGAAAACAGGCTGCGTCCCGCTCCACCTCAGGGGATCGGTACGCGCGTCAGGTTTGCTGTGCCGGGCAGCGGTCCGAAGCCTCTCCGGAGAACAGCCCTCGTCCGGGCCTTCGATTCGCCGGCGGTCCCCTACAGGACGTCCGTCCAGCGGCGGGAGAGGCGCATCGCCGCGTTGATCAGGCCGACCATCGAATAGGTCTGGGGAAAGTTGCCCCACAGCTCGCCGCTGTCGATGTGCAGGCCCTCCGAAAGCAGCCCGAGATGGTTCCTGTGCCCGAGGACGTCGGCGAACACCGCACGCGCGTCGTCGTGGCGGCCGACGCGGGCGAGCGCGTCGATCAGCCAGAAGGTGCAGGCGGTGAACGCCGTCTCCGGCTCGCCGAAATCGTCCGGCGCCCGGTAGCGATAGAGGTGGTTGCCGAAGCGCAGGTGCTTCTCGCAGACGGCGAGCGTGGAAAGGAAGCGCGGGTCGCGCGCCGGCACGATGCCGATCTCCGGCATCAGCAGCAGGCTGGCGTCGAGGTCGCCGCCGCCGAAGGTCGAGGTGAAGCTCTTCAGCCCGTCGTCCCATGCCAGCTCCAGCGTGCCCGCGCGGATGCGCTCGGCTTCCTCGCGCCAGTGGGCGGCGCGGTCGGCGAGGCCGAGCCGCGCGGCGATCCGCGCCAGCCGGTCGCAGGCCGCCCAGCACATCATCGCCGAATGCGTGTGGACGCCGTTGCGCGTGCGGAACTCCCAGATGCCCGCGTCGGGCTGGTTCCAGCGACGCACCGCCTGCTCGCCGAGCGGCTCCAGCCGGCGGAACAGGCCCTCGTCGCCGGCCATCGGCAGACGCTCGTCGAAGAAGTACTGGATGACCGCGAGGATCACCGAGCCGTAGCCGTCGTTCTGCACCTGCGTGTAGGCGGCATTGCCGCTGCGGACCGGCCCGTGCCCGCGATAGCCGGCAAGCGACTCGACGACGGCTTCGTCGAGGCGCCGTTCGAGGCCGAGCCCGAACAGAGGCTGGAGGTAGCCGTCCGGCGAGCCGGCGGCGACGTTGGAGACGTAGCCGAGATAGTCCTCCATCGTCTTGGTCGCGCCCAGAAGGTTCAGCGCCTTGACCGTGAAGTAGGAGTCGCGCAGCCAGCAGAAGCGGTAGTCCCAGGTGCGGCCGCTCTGACCGTATTCGGGGATCGACGTCGTCAGCGCCGCGACGATCCCGCCCGTCTCCTCGTGCGAGCACAGCTTGAGCGTGATCGCGGAGCGGATGACCACGTCCTGGAAATCGACCGGCACCGAAAGGTAGCGGACCCATTCCTGCCAGTAGCCGACGGTGCCCTCCAGGAAGGACCGCGCCACCGCCATCGGTGCCTGCTCCAGCCGCTCGTCGGCCCCGAGGATGAAGGCATAGGGGCGGTCGACGAGAAAGGCCGTGCCACGCTCGATGAACTCGACCGGCGCATCGGTGGTGAGCCGCATGACCTGGTCGCCCAGCACGAAGCGGATGTGATTGGTCCCCCGGGTCGTCTCGGGCCGGGAGGCGCCGTAGCCGTAGCGGGGGCGAAGAACGACGCGCACCCGCGGCGACCCTTCGACGGGCGCGACGATGCGGATGATGGTCTGCGGCCGGAAGATGCGGCCGAGCGCCTTGAAGCGCGGCGCGAAGTCGGTGATCTTCAGCCGGTTTCCGTCCGCGTCGCTCTGCACCGTTTCCAGCACCGCCGTGTTGCGCAGGTAGCGCTGCTCGCAGCCGGCGAGGTCGTCCATGGCGATCGACCAGCTGCCGCCCTCGCCTTCGGCGCCGTCGAGCAGGCGGCAGAACACCGGGTCGCCGTCCATCCGCGGCGCGCACATCCACACGATCGACGCCTGCCTGTCGATCAGGGCCGCTGCGGAGGCGTTGCCGATGACGCCGAGGTCGAGGGAAGGTGACGGGATAGCCGGGGTCATGCCGTGGACAGGATTGAAGGTCGTTCCGCCTCGATAACCCCCGAGGGCGGGCCGGGTTCCCGGCTTCGCGCCGAAAGCCCCCCGGAGAAGGCCCCTGCTCCCTCTTGTCGCAGCCTGACGGCCGAGCGGATTCGCTGCCGGCGCTGGCCACGCACGGCATCATGTCCTAGCATCCCGGCAGTTGCCGGATTGCGTGCCCCGTGGGCACCCAGCGAGCACGTCACGGGCCGCCCGTACAGGACCGGCAAGCCGTCGCGGAGGCGACGGCCAGCAAAGGACCATGCAGGGAGCACAGACATGAACAAGCAAGCAGCGATCTCCGGCGCGCCGCAGCGCAGCGTCGTCGTCCACGGCTTCACCAACAGCGTCCTCGACCCCACGGCGCCGATGCTGGGGCCCGTCGAGAACGGCGGCACCATCATCGCCAACACCGCGCCCGGCTGCTGGGGGCCGATGATCACCCCGCGCCTGCGCGGCGGCCACGAGGTCACCCAGCCGGTCTACGTCGACGGCGCGGAGCCGGGCGACGGCATCGCGATGCGCATCCGCGACATCACCGTGACGGCGATCGCCACCGCGTCGGGCCACGATTCCTCGCCGGAGGGCTTCTGCCTCGGCGATCCCTACGTCGCCGCCCGCTGCCCCACCTGCGACGAGGTCTGGCCCGAGACGCATCTCGAAGGCATCGGCCAGGACGCGGTGAAGTGCGACAGGTGCGGCAACGCGGTGAAGCCGTTCGAGATCGTCCACGGCTATACCGTCGTCTTCGACGACACGCGCCGCGTCGGCGTCACCGTGCCCAAGGAGGCTGCGGAGACGATCGCCCGCAACGCCCATCACTACGCGGCCCTGCCGGACGAATCCGTCCAGCATCCGATCCTCGCCTTCGCGCCGTCCGACATGCCGGGCGTCATGGTGCGCATGCGTCCCTTCCTCGGCCAGCTCGGCACGACGCCGTCGCACCCGATGCCGGATTCGCACAATGCCGGCGATTTCGGCGCCTTCCTCGTCGGCGCGCCGCATGCCTACGCCATCACCGCCGAGCAGCTCGCCACGCACAAGACCGACGGCCACATGGACATCGACGCGGTGCGCCCCGGCGCCATCCTGATCGCGCCGGTAAAGGTGAAGGGCGCCGGCGTCTACATGGGCGACATGCACGCCGCCCAGGGCGACGGCGAGATCGCCGGCCACACGATGGACGTCGCCGGGAGCGTCACCCTTCAGGTAGAGGTGGTGAAGAACTATCCCATCGACGGCCCGGTGCTGTTCCCGCTGCCCGAGGACCTGCCGCCGCTGGCGCGCCCCTTCACCGCCGACGAGCGCGCCCGTGCCGAGCGGCTCGCCCGCACCTGGGGCATGGACGGCGTGGAGGAGCTGGCGCCCGTCTCGGTCGTCGGCACCGCCGCCGACATGAACGCGGCGATCGACAACGGCCTCGAGCGGGCGGCGAAGCTCCTCGGCATGACCGTGCCGGAGGTGCGCAACCGCGCGACGGTGAACGGCGCGATCGAGATCGGCCGGGCGCCGGGCGTCATCCAGGTGACCTTCCTCGCCCCGCTCGACCGGCTCGACGCCGTCGGTCTCGGCGTCTACGCCCGCGAGCAGTACAATCTGTAGAGGCCCACGGGCGGCGGCTGACAGGGAAGAGCGGGCGCGGCTCGCGCCCCTGCCGCCTGCCCGGCGATGATGCCCGTGCCGACGCCGCGGGGGCGGCGCCGGAACCGGCTTTCGGGCTCCACGTTAACCGACGATGGAAACCCGCTTCGCGCCCCGTTTCGCGCCCCACGGCAGCCTTCAGCCGAACGCCCTCTGGTCCGTGGACCGCGGGCGCTCGCCGCTGATCGGAACGGCGATCCATGACGGCCACCTCGTGCGCGACGACCTCGCCGCGCGCATGGCGCTGGACGCCGAGGAACGCCGGCGCGAGGAGGACCCGTTCACCGCGCCGATGATCGGCGACCTCGCCAACCGCGTCGTCGTCCACCGCTCGCGCTTCGAGACCGATCTCAACCGCGCCCGCGACGGCGCGGTCTATCTGCGGCCCGAGCAGGCGTGGGGCCTCGGCGTGTGGCGCGACCCGCCCGGCGACGACATGGTCGAGGCCGTGCTGCGCCAGCACGACGCCTACTATGCGATGCTGCGCCAGATGCTGTCCGACATCGAGGCGGAACACGGGCGGTTCGTGCTGCTCGACGTCCACAGCTACAACCACCGCCGGGGCGGGCCGGATGCGCCGCCGACCCCGCAGGCCGATGCGCCGGACATCAACATCGGCACCTTCTCGATGGACCGCGGCCGGTGGGGACCCGTCGTGGACGCCTTCGTCGCCTGCCTGCGCGGGCAGCCCTTCATGGGCCGCGCCCTCGACGTGCGCGAGAACGTCGCCTTCGCCGGCAAGGGCGAGCAGACGCGCTTCGTGCACGCGCATTTCCCGCGCCCCGGCTGTGCCATCGCGGTCGAGTTCAAGAAGATCTTCATGGACGAATGGACCGGCGAGCCGGACGTCGAGGCCGTCGCGGCGCTGCGCGGCGCAGTTGCGGCCAGCCTGCCGGTGCTCGAGGCCGCGCTGGAGGCGCGCCCATGACGGGCCGATCCCGCCCCGACGAGGTCGCCGGCCGCATCGCCGAGGCGTTGTCGCAGGACACGCCCGTCCGGCTCGACCTCGGCCCCGGAAGCCGCCTCTACCTCGACCGCCCCCTACCCTTCCTCGCCGTGCATGTGGGCCGCCGCTCCGAGCCGGTGGCGCGCGAGGCCACCGTGGCCAACGCGGCCTACCTGCTCGCCCGCAATCTCGGCGAGGCGGCAAAGATCGCCCGCATGGTGGGCGAGAAGATGGAGGAGCGCTTCGGCACCTTCGTGGTGCTCGACATCGGCGAGCTCGCCCGCGACCAGCTCGCCGGGGACGCGCCCTATCTGGCGCCGTTCGAGATCGGCATCTCCGGGCCGGCGGACAAGGCCGGCCAGGATGCCGTCTCCGCCTTCGTCAGCGCGCTGGAGAAGATCGACGCGCGCTACCGGGCGCCGCGCATCGTCCGGCATGCGATCGCCGACGATCCCCATGCCGGCCTCGCACGGCGGCTGCCCGCGTTCCCCGCCATCACCGTCCGCTTCGCCCCCGTCTACCGCGTGCCGGGGTCGCGGGCGGTCTATCCCGAACTGCGCGAGCGGCTCGTCTCCAGCATCTTCGACGCGTCCCTGCGAGCCGCGGCGCATCTCGTGCGGGCGCAGACGAGCCTTGCGCCCTCGACCCACCGCGCCCTCGGCCGGCGGGTGTTCCTCGACGCGGTGGTGCGCGCCGACCGCGCCATGGACGAGATCGCCGGCCGCTTCGACTTCCTCCTCGCCGTGACCCCGATCAACGCCGAGGCCGCGTGGGCCGAATTCAGCGCCGGCGGCTGCCAGCGGGCGCCCACCTTCCTCTATCGGCCGCTGGCGACCGACGTCGCCGCCAGCAAGAAGGCGCTGTTCTCGATCGGCCTCGACCGGTTCGAGGACCCGGTGCTGTCCGCGCTCTACCGCGAGAAGCAGCAGGAGCTCGACCTGCAGCTGTCGATGCTGGCCACCCGCGAGGACCGCCGGTTCATGGAGCTGGGCCGCGCGCTCTACGGCTCCGTCGAGCCGCGGCTGCTCAAGGCCGCGCAGCAGATCCTGGTCGACACCGCCTCCGGCCGCCGCGGCCGGCAGGCCGACACGGTCGACTACCGCTCCGTCGAGAAGCGGGCGCGCGCCATGATCGCCCGCTACGCCGACAGCTCCGGTGCGTTCGCCGCCCATGTCGAGGTGCGCGACGACCTGCCGCCCGGCCTCATGGTCTCCGACGACCGCCTGCTGATATCCCGCAGCACCACGGTCGCCAAGGACCGGGTCGAGGCCCTGCTGAGCCACGAGATCGGCGTCCACCTCCTCACCTACTGCAACGGCTCGGGCCACGGGTTGCGGCTCTTCCGCTCGGGCCTCGCCGGCTACGAGGGCGCGCAGGAGGGGCTGGCCGTGCTGGCCGAATACCTCGCCGGCGGCATGACCGTCGCCCGCCTCCGGCTGATCGCCGCGCGCGTCGTCGCCTGCGCCGGCATGCTGGACGGCGCGGGGTTCGTCGACACCTTCCGCACCCTGACGAAGGAGCACGGCTTCGCCCGCGAGACGGCCTTCAACGTCGCGCTGCGCGTCCATCGCGGCGGCGGACTCGCCAAGGACGCCATCTACCTGCGCGGCCTTCTCGAAATCCTCGGCCACCTGCAGGGCGGGGGCGCGCTCGATCCGTTCTGGATGGGCAAGATCGCCGCCCGCCATTTCGCCGTCATGCAGGAGCTGAGCACGCGCGGCCTGCTCAAGGCGCCCCGCCTCAAGCCGCAGTTCCTGTCGGCCAGGGGCGCCGACCAGCGCCTCGCCCGGCTTCGCTCCGGGCTTTCCCCTCTCGATCTCGTCGCTGCCTAGGAGGCTTCATGCGCATCGCGTTCTTCGTCAATTCGATTGCCGACGAAACCCCGCACTTCACCACCACGACGCTGGCCCTCGCCGCGCTCAACCGCGGGCACGACATCTGCTACCTGACGCCGGCCGACTTCGTGCTGCGTCCCAACGACAGCCTGACCCTGCACGGGCTGGTGC